>NZ_JAOCCT010000001.1:0-263675 GCF_029840555.1 Stenotrophomonas sp. GD03877
AAAAAATCAAAAGCAAAAGCAAAAGCAAAAGCCGGTCGCTTCGCTCCCATCCACGCCATGCGTGGATGGATCTATCAGATATCGCGACAAATCCAGGGTCAGAGCCCGTTGCGAAGCAACGGGATCCGACCCCGTGCCGTTCCCGCAGATCGCGGAAATCTGTCGGAGGCGGGGCGGTGGGGGCCAGCAGGACCGTTGGCGCCATGGATGGCGCCATCGAGCCCCCATGGATGGGTTTACGGCGTGTCCTGCTGGCCCCCACCGCCCCGCCAGCCCACGAAATGTCCGCCTTTGCTTTGGCTGTTGCTTGGGCCGTTGCCGTTGCCCCAGCTTCGGCGGGTGCCGGGCGCCGCCCGGCCAAAGCCCTTCCCCCGCTTCCGGTACAATGTCGGGCCCGTTTCCCAACTACGGTTCCCCGGACATGATGGTCCTCGAGGGCGCGCCCGCCCTGTCGCCGTTCCGCCGCGAACGTCTTGAATCCCGCCTGCAGTCCATCGCTCCCTCCCTGCGCATCAGCGGTGCCTGGCACGTCTACTTCGTGCAGCCCGAAGGAAGCGCCGCTCCCGACCTCGCCACCCTGTGCCGCATCCTCGAAGCTGCGCCGCAGGCAGAAGCCGTGGCCGACGGCGCGGTCAGCCGCATCGTGGTGCCGCGCCTGGGCACGCTGTCGCCGTGGTCGAGCAAGGCCACCGAGCTGGTCCGCGGTGCCGGGCAGCCGGTGAGCCGGGTCGAGCGCGGCCTGCGCATCGACGTGCAGGGCTGGCCGGCCGATGCCGCCGCCCAGCAGGCGCTGGTCAAGGCGCTGCACGACCCGATGACGCAGTCGGTGCTGGAGACCGTGGAGCAGGGCCAGGCGCTGTTCTCGGCGCCGGCCCGTGGCGAACTGGAACGCGTGCCGGTGGACCAGCTGGAGGCCGCCAACCAGCGCCTCGGCCTGGCCATGGCCCAGGACGAGATCGACTACCTGCGCGAACGCTTCACCGCGCTGGGCCGCGCGCCGTCCGATGTCGAACTGATGATGTTCGCGCAGGCCAATTCCGAGCACTGCCGCCACAAGATCTTCAACGCCAGCTGGACCATCGACGGCCAGGAACAGGACCGTTCGCTGTTCCGGATGATCAAGAACACCCACCAGCAGACCCCGCAGCACACGCTCAGCGCGTACAGCGACAATGCGGCGGTGATTGAAGGCCATCCGGCCTCGCGTTACCGCCCGGACCCGGCCAGCGGCGAATACCGCCGCGAAGCACAGGTGCCCAGCGCGTTCCAGATCAAGGTGGAAACGCACAACCACCCGACCGCGATCGCACCGTTCCCGGGCGCATCGACCGGCAACGGTGGCGAGATCCGCGACGAAGGCGCAACCGGTCGCGGCGGCAAGCCGAAGGCAGGCCTGTCCGGTTTCTCGGTCTCGCACCTGCGCATCCCGGAGCTGCCGCAGCCGTGGGAAGCACCGCGCGCGCTGAACCCGCGCATGGCGCCGGCGCTGGAAATCATGACTGACGGCCCGCTGGGCGGTGCCGCGTTCAACAACGAATTCGGCCGCCCGAACCTGCTCGGCTACTTCCGCAGCTTCGAGTTGCCTGAAGGCGCCGATCTGGTGCGCGCCTACGACAAGCCGATCATGCTGGCCGGTGGCCTTGGCGCGATCGACCGCGTGCAGGTCGACAAGATCCCGCTGCAGGCCGGTGATGCGGTCATCGTGCTGGGTGGCCCGGCAATGCTGATCGGCCTGGGCGGCGGCGCCGCCAGTTCGGTGGCCTCCGGCGAGAGCGCCGAGGACCTGGACTTCGCCAGCGTGCAGCGCGACAACCCGGAAATGGAGCGTCGCTGCCAGGAGGTCATCGACCGCTGCGTGGCGATGGGCGCCAACAACCCGATCAAGTTCTTCCATGACGTCGGTGCCGGTGGCCTGTCCAATGCCATCCCCGAACTGCTGCACGACTCCAAGGTCGGCGGCGTGATCGACCTGGGCAAGGTGCCCACCGATGACCCGTCGCTGTCGCCGATGCAGCTGTGGTGCAACGAGTCGCAGGAACGCTATGTGCTGGGCGTGGCCCAGGAGCGCCTGGCCGAGTTCGCCGCGCTGTGCGCCCGCGAGCGCTGCCCGTTCGCTGCCGTTGGCGTGGCCACCGCTGAAGAGCACCTGGTGGTCGCCTACGGCGCCGTGCCGGGCCATACCCCGGCCGACGCGCCGATCGACCTGCCGATGGACGTGCTGTTCGGCAAGCCGCCGAAGATGCACCGCGACACCGCGCACCCGCCGGCACCGCGCTGGCCGGCGCTGAAGACCGGCGGCCTGGACCTGCAGGACGCCGGCCTGCGCGTGCTCGCGCACCCGACGGTCGCTTCGAAGAACTTCCTGGTCACCATCGGTGACCGCAGCGTCGGTGGCCTGACCGCGCGCGAACAGATGGTCGGCCCGTGGCAGCTGCCGGTGGCCGACGTGGCGATCACCCTGGCCGACTTCGACGGTGTGGCCGGCGAAGCGATGTCGATCGGCGAGCGCACCCCGCTGGCCCTGCTCGATGCGGCTGCTTCGGCACGCATGGCGGTGGGCGAAGCGCTGACCAACCTGTGCGCGGCCCCGGTCGATGCGCTGGATGAGATCAAGCTGTCGGCGAACTGGATGGCCGCGGCCGGCCACCCCGGCGAAGACGCGCTGCTGTACGACGCGGTGAAGGCGGTGGGCATGGAACTGTGCCCGCAGCTGGACATCAGCATCCCGGTCGGCAAGGACTCGCTGTCGATGCAGGCGCAGTGGCACGACCAGGGCGAAGCGCACAAGAGCGTGTCGCCGGTGTCGCTGGTGATCTCGGCGTTCGCGCCGGTGGCCGACGTGCGCCAGCAGCTGACCCCGCTGCTCGACCGTGATGTGGACAGCGAGCTGTGGTTGATCGGCCTCGGCGCCGGCAAGCAGCGCCTGGGCGGTTCGATCCTGGCGCAGGTGCATGCCGACCACGGCGACCTGCCGGCCTTCGCCGGCGCCGCACCGGACCTGGACGACCCGCAGCGCCTGCGTGGCTTCTTCGAGCTGATCCGCGATGCGCGCCAGGCCGGCCTGCTGCTGGCTTACCACGACCGCAGCGACGGCGGCGCCTTCGCCGCGCTGTGCGAAATGGCCTTCACCTCGCGGCTGGGCCTGGACATCACCCTCGATGCCTGGGGCGACGATCCGTTCCGCAGCCTGTTCAATGAAGAGCTGGGCGCGGTGGTGCAGATCGCCCGCGAAGACCGCGCCGCCTTTGCCGACCTGGTCGAGCGCCATGCACTGATCGAGTGTGCACAGCGCATCGCCAAGCCGACCACCGCACCGGTGGTGCGCGTGTCGCTGGCCGGCGAGAACCTGGCCGAATGGCGCTGGGAAGCGCTGTTCGACGCCTGGTGGTCGGTCACCCACGCGATGCAGAAGCGCCGCGACAACCCGGCCAATGCCGATGCCGAGCGCGAGATCGCCCGTGCCTTCACTGCGCCGGGCCTGAAGCCCAAGCTCAGCTTCGACCTCAATGAAGATGTGGCCGCCCCGTTCATCAGCACCGGCGCGCGTCCGCACGTGGCGGTACTGCGCGAGCAGGGCGTCAACGGCCAGATCGAAATGGCCAACGCCTTCGAACGTGCCGGCTTCCGCGCCTTCGACGTGCATATGAGCGACCTGATCGAAGGCCGCGTGGCATTGCAGGACTTCACCGGCCTGGTCGCCTGCGGTGGCTTCAGCTACGGCGACGTGCTGGGTGCCGGCCGCGGCTGGGCCACCTCGATCCTGGAGCGCAGTGCGCTGCGTGATGCCTTTGCCGCGTTCTTCGCGCGCGAGGACAGCTTCGCGCTGGGCGTGTGCAACGGTTGCCAGATGATGAGCCAGCTCAAGGGCATCATTCCGGGGGCCGAGCACTGGCCGCAGTTCCGCCGCAACGCCAGTGAGCAGTTCGAAGCCCGTACCGCGCTGCTGGAAGTGGTGGAGTCGCCGTCGATCCTGCTGCGTGGCATGGCTGGTTCGCGCCTGCAGGTGGCGGTGGCGCATGGTGAAGGCCAGGCCGTGTTCGACAATGCCGTCGACCAGGCAGCCGCTCGCGTTTCGCTGCGCTACATCGATGGCAACGGCAACGTGGCCAGCCAGTACCCGCTGAACCCGAACGGTTCGCCGGACGGCATCACCGGCCTGACCAGCAGCGACGGCCGCGTCACCATCATGATGCCGCACCCGGAACGCACGCCGCGCGCGCTCAACATGAGCTGGGCGCCGGCCGAGTGGCAGGGTGACTCGCCGTGGATGCGCATGTTCCGCAACGCGCGGGTATGGTGCGGCTGATCGCAGCGTTCTGCGCAGGCCGCAATGCCGCTGCGTACGGAAAAACCCGCCGTTGATCGGCGGGTTTTTCTATGCGCGCGTGAAACTCCTGTCCCGACCGCTAGTTACATCGATTTTCATGCGGCGGAACTTCGTCACGCTTGCCTAACAAAACACTTTCATAAACAGGTGAAAGGGTGAACTGCTTCACGGCAATAGGATTTGTCGTGTCAAAGTCTTGACGATTTGGAAAGTTGCCGTTAACACTTGAACCCCGTTTCAGAATCATTCATTTCGCAGTAACCGGTTGGCGCACGCGCTCGGTTTTCTGTCGCTGCGCGCCGTTCGGCAATACCCCGCAGTAAATCACGCGAATAAACGCCCCCAGGGGACGTTGGGCCGGAAAGCCCAGCGGTGGCGTTGCTTTGCCCAAAACCAGTCCAATCAGGAGCCGTACCGATGAATCGGATTTATCGCAAGGTCTGGAATAAAGCATTGGGTCAGTTGGTGGTGGCCTCGGAACTGGCTTCCTCCGACAGCAGCAGTGGTGGGGTCGTCGACCAGCGCCGCGATGCGACGCAGGCCACGCCCGCACTGCTGGCGGTGGCACTGGGCCTGGTATTGGGGGTGGGCATGAGCGGCACCGCCGCAGCACAGTCGGTGCAGATCGGCGGCAGCGCCACCTGCGTGGCATTCAGCGGCAAGCTGCTCGAAAAGTGCCTGATCGAAGGCTCGGCCAGCGCCAAGGGCAGCAACGCGGTGGCGATCGGCAGCAACAGCAGCGCCACTGCCGCCAACAGCGTAGCGCTGGGCGCCGGCTCCAAGGCCACGCGGGCCAACACGGTGTCCGTGGGTGATACCGGCAAGGAACGCCAGATCACCCATGTTGCCGCAGGCACCCAGGCCACCGATGCGGTGAACAAGTCACAGCTGGATGCGCAGGCGCGCGCCACGCAGGCCGCGCTGGCCGATGTCGCCGCAGATGGAAACCGCTATTTCAAGGCCGACGGCGCAGGTGATGACAGCGACGCGGCGAAGATCGACGGCCAGGGCGCGGTTGCGGCGGGTGCGGGTGCACAGTCGCTGGCCAACGCCACCACCGCCATCGGTACCCAGGCCATTGCCGCGGGCCTGGGCGCAAGCGCGTTCGGCCAGGGCGCATTGGCGATCGGTGACGCCAGCGTGGTGGTCGGGCAGAGTGCTGCCGCGTTCGGTCTTGGTGACACCGCCGTCGGCGCCAGTGCCTATGCCGCAAGCGAGAATGGCGCGGCCACCGCACTGGGTGCCTTGTCCGAAGCCACCGCCGATGGCGCGACCGCTGTCGGCGGCGGTGCCGTGGCGATGGGCCCGGGCAGCACCGCATTGGGCCGCGGCGCCACCGCCGCCAACGAAGCGTCGATCGCAGTCGGTGCGTTCAGCACTGCTGTCGGTGAATACAGCACCGCGCTGGGTTCGAATTCCGCTGCGGTTGCCACCGGCAGCGTGGCGCTGGGCGCGGGTTCGCTGGCCGACCGTGTCGATACCGTGTCCGTCGGCGCTGCCGAGTACGGCCTGACCCGGCAGATCACCAGCGTCGCTGCGGGCACCGAAGACAACGATGCCGTCAATGTCGGCCAGCTGAAGGACGTGGCCGCCGTGGCCGATGCCACCGCCAAGCGCTTCCAGGCCACCGGCAGCAGCAACAGCGATGCCGGTGCACTGGCTGAAGGTGACGACGCGCTGGCCGCCGGCGAGGCCGCCAACGCCCTCGGCAACGGCACCACGGCCGTCGGTGCCGGGGCAACGGCCGTCGCGCAGAACGCGACCGCCGTGGGCAACAACGCACTGGCCTCGGGCCAGAACAGTGCCGCGTTCGGCAACAACGCGCAGGCCAACGGTCCAGGCAGCGTTGCCGTGGGTGGTGCTGCGGTGGATGCCGACGGCAACCCGCTGATCACCAGTGGCGGCGTACCGGTGGAAACCGGCGCGACCAGCGCAGGCGTCGGTGGCACCGCGGTGGGCGCCAGTGCCGAAGCCAGCGGATTTGCGGCGTCGTCCTACGGTGTGGGTGCCTATGCGGCCGGCGCGCAGGCATCCGCGTTCGGTGCGGTGGCCAATGCCATCGGCGACTATTCCACCGCACTGGGTACCCAGAGCAATGCGACCGGCACCAGCAGCGTCGCCATCGGTGGCCCGGCCGACCTGATTCCCGGCCTGGGCTTCTTCGTGCAGACCCAGGCCAGCGGCGAAGCCGCGACCGCCGTCGGTGCCGGCGCCATCGCCAGTGGCGATCGTGCGGTGGCCAACGGCAGCCTGAGCGAAGCCTCCGGTGCTGAAGCCACCGCTGTTGGCTACTTCGCCTATGCACCGGGTGAGAACGCCAGTGCGCTGGGCGCGCAGACCTGGGCCAGCGGTGCGCAGAGCACTGCAGTGGGTTACTACGCCACCGCACGCGGCACCAACAGCGTCGCGCTTGGCGCGAACTCCGAAGCGGTGCGTGCCAACAGCGTGGCCGTTGGCAGTGCAGGCAACGAGCGGCAGATCACCAGCGTTGCTGCGGGCAGCGAAGCCACCGATGCAGTGAACAAGGCGCAGCTCGATGCCGTGGCCAGCACCGCCGACAGCACCGCGCGCTTCTTCCAGGCACAGCCGGAAGCCGACAGCGATGCCGGCGCGCTGGCCGAGGGCGAGGGCGCCGTCGCCGCCGGTTCGTCGAGCAATGCGATCGGCGCCGGCGCAGTAGCCCATGGCGCGGCTGCGTCGGCCATCGGCGATGACAGCGTGGCCGTGGGCCGCAACAGCGCAGCCACCGGCAATGGCGGTGTCGCCATCGGTGGCCTCGGCCAGGCCTACGACGAGTTCAACCAGCCGATCATCGGTGCCGATGGCACGGCACAGCAGGTGGGCACCACTGCCGTCGCCGATGCCACTGCGGTGGGCAGTGGCGCGCAGGCCACCGGGGCTGCCAGCAGCGCCTTCGGCAACGCGGCCAAGGCCAGTGGTGACAACAGCTTCGCCGCCGGCGGCAAGTCGCGCGCCACCGGCAGCTATGCGGTCGCGGTCGGCGACAGCGCCTTCGCCAGCAGCGATGACAGCACCGCAGTAGGCGGCTACAGCTGGGCCACTGCCAGTGGTGCAGCAGCATTCGGTTCGGGTGCATGGGCCACCGCCACCAATGCCTCGGCGTTCGGTAATGCGGCGTGGGCCAGTGGCAGCGGCGCCACGTCCATCGGTTACAACAGCTGGGCCAACGGCGCCAGTTCCACGGCGGTCGGCCGCGGTGCCTTCGGCTATGGCGACAACAGCGTGGCACTGGGCTTCCAGGCGCTGGGCAACAGCATCAACAGCATCGCCATCGGCACCAATACAGTGGCCGGTGGTGAAAGCGCGATCGCGCTTGGCGCCGGCAGTAACGCCAGCGCCAGCAACGCTGTCGCGCTCGGTGCCGGTTCGGTTGCCAGTCGTGCACGTACGGTATCGGTGGGTAGCAGCGGCAACGAACGCCAGGTCACCAACGTCGCCGCGGGCACCCAGGCCACCGACGCAGTGAACAAGGCACAGCTGGATGCGGTTGCGACCACCGCCACCACCACCAGCCGCTTCTTCCAGGCCAGCGGCAACGGCGACGACGTAGCCGGTGCACTGGTGGAGGGTGACAACGCACTGGCGGCCGGTGATGCCGCCAACGCCATCGGCAATGGCGCCACCGCACTGGGCAGCGGCGCCAACGCGCTGGCCAGCAACGCACAGGCGCTGGGTTTCAATGCACTGGCAACCGCGGCCAACGCCAGCGCTGTCGGTGCCAACGCACAGGCCACGGGCGAGTACGCCACCGCGCAGGGTGCGGAAAGCGAAGCCAGCGGCGAGCAGAGCGCGGCGTTCGGTGCGGCCAGCATCGCCAGCGGCGCCGGTAGCACTGCCAATGGCGTGCTGTCCGAAGCGTCCGGCGAAGAAGCCGTGGCCGTGGGCTACTTCAGCAATGCCAGCGGCGACGCGGCCACCGCTGTCGGCAGCGAGAGCGTGGCCAGTGGTACGGCGTCGGCGGCCTTCGGTATCGGTGCCGAAGCCAGCGGCGGTTACAGCACTGCCATCGGTGGCTATGCACAGGCCTCGGCCTTCAATGCCACCGCGTTCGGCAACTTCGCCAATGCCTCCGGTTCCAACAGTGTGGCGGTGGGTGGCGATTCGGAAGCCTCCGGCGCCTACAGCACCGCCACCGGCCAGGGCAGCCTGGCGACCGGCACCAACAGCGTCGCCGTCGGTGGTTCGTTGTTCGGCGTGCTGGCCACCGAGGCCTCGGGCAACTACTCCACCGCGGTGGGTGGTGGTGCCTGGTCGGGCGGCATCAACAGCACCGCGCTGGGCAATGCCGCCGAATCGCGCGGTGCCAACAGCGTGGCGCTGGGTGCCGATTCGATCGCCGATCGCGACAACACCGTGTCGGTGGGCGGCGGTGGCAACACCCGCCAGATCACCAATGTGGCCGATGGCACGCAGGGCAATGATGCGGTCAACAAGAACCAGCTCGACGCCGTCGCCGCGGCAGCGGAAAAGACCCGCCGGCAGTTCCAGGCCAGCGGCAACGCCGACGGTGAAACCGGCGCGCTGGTGGAGGGTGACAACGCGCTGGCGGCCGGTGATGCGGCCAACGCGATCGGCAACGGTGCCACCGCGCTCGGCAGCGGTGCCAATGCGCTGGCCGCCAACGCCACCGCCGTGGGCATCGATGCGCTGGCCACCGGCAGCAACGCGGCTGCCCTGGGCAGCACGGCACAGGCCACCGGCGAGGACAGCCTGGCCCTGGGCAGCGGTGCCGGCGCCAGCGAGGTTGGTGCAAGCGCGGTGGGGGCGCGTGCACAGGCCAGCGGCGCCTACAGCACGGCCACAGGTACAGAAGCCAATGCCAGCGGCGGGCAGGCGCTCGCAAGCGGTTTCCGCAGCGCGGCTTCGGCTGATGGCACCACCGCGGTGGGTGGCTACGCCGAAGCCAGCGGTCGCCTCGGCACCGCTCTGGGCTATGGCTCGGCGGCCAGCGCTGCCAACACCACTGCAGTCGGCTTCGGTGCCGCGGCGGCCGGTACCGGTGCCGTTGCCGTGGGTCAGTCCAGCGAAGCCAGTGGCGAGGAGAGCGTGGCCATCGGCGGCAGCACCTTCTTCGGCCTGATCCCGTCGCGTGCCAGTGGGACCGGTGCGGCGGCGTTCGGCGCCGGTGCATGGGCCACCGAGGACTACGCGACCGCGATTGGCTGGAACTCGTGGGCGGCAGGCAGCAGCGCCACCGCGCTGGGGGCCAACGCCACCGCCAATGGCAGCAACAGCGTCGCGCTCGGTGCTGGCTCCAAGGCTGACCGTGACAACACCGTAGCCGTCGGCAAGGCCGGCGGTGAGCGCCAGGTGACCCACGTCGCGGCGGGCACCGAAGCCACCGATGCGGTGAACAAGGGCCAGCTGGATGCGGTCGCCAGCGTCGCCGACAAGACCAGCCTGCAGTTCCAGGCCAGCGGCAATGCCGATGGCGAAGCCGGTGCACTGGTCGACGGCGACAACGCACTGGCAGCCGGCAATGCGGCCAATGCCATCGGCAACGGCGCCACCGCGCTGGGCAGCGGCGCCAATGCCATGGCCGCCAATGCCACTGCCGTGGGCTTCGATGCGCTGGCCACCGGCAACAATGCGGCGGCGCTCGGCAACGCGGCGCAGGCCGGAGGTGTCGACAGCGTAGCCGTGGGCAGTGGCGCCAGCGCCAGCGAACTCGGCGCCAGTGCTACCGGCGCCGGTGCCCAGGCCAAGGGTGCCTACAGTACCGCCAGCGGTGCGCAGGCCACGGCCAGCGGCACCCAGTCGCAGGCCAGTGGTTTCCGCGCCAATGCCTCGGCCGATGGTGCGTCTGCGCTGGGCAGCTATGCCGAGGCCAGCGGTCGCCTGGGTACCGCGGCCGGCTACGGCAGCAAGGCAACCGGCGCCAATGCCACGGCGGTAGGTGTGAGTGCCACCGCCAGTGCCGCAGGCAGCGTGGCGTTGGGCGCGGGCTCGGTCGCCGACCGTGCCAACACTGTGTCGGTCGGCAGCGCGAGCAGTGATCGTCAGATCACCCGTGTCGCTGCCGGTACCGAGCGCACCGATGCGGTCAATCGTGGCCAGCTCGATGCGGTCGCGGCGACCGCCGATGGCACGGCCCGCTACGTCAAGGCCACCGGCGCAGGTACCGCCAGTGCCAACGGCAGCGATGCCGCCGCGATCGGGTCGGCAGCCACTGCCAGCGGCGCACGCAGCAATGCCCTGGGTGCCAACGCGATGGCCATCGGCAACGGTGCCCTGGCACTGGGCACCAGCGCCGGCGCATCGGGCGCGAACTCGGTGGCGCTGGGTGCCGGTTCGCGTGCACTCGATGCCAACGTGGTGTCGGTCGGCGGTGGCAATGGCACCGATGGTCCGGCCACGCGCCGCATCGTCAATGTGGCCGATGGCCGCATCGCCGCCGGCAGCAGCGATGCCATCACCGGTTCGCAGCTCAACGTCACCAACCAGCGGGTGGGCGCGGTGGAAACCCGCGTCGGTGATTTCGATTCGCGCATCGCCACCGTGGAAACCACGGCGGCCAGCGCAGTCGGCTATGACGACGCCAGCCGTGACCGCCTGACCCTGTCCGGTTTCCAGGGCACCACCATCGACAACGTCGGTGCCGGCAGCATCGCTGCGGGCAGTCGCCAGGCGATCAACGGCGGCCAGCTGTTCCAGTCGCTCAGTGATGCCGCCAGCTTCCTCGGCGGTGGTGCCAGCGTTGGCATGCAGGGTGTGTTCGTGGCGCCGAACTACGTGATCCAGGGCGCCACCTACAGCAACGTCGGCGATGCGCTCGGCGCGCTGGACCGCAAGGTCAGCGAGATCGACCGCCGCACCGCCGGTGGCACGCGTGCCGGAACTGCCAGCCTGCGCGCAATGAGTACCCCGCTGGATGACAGCCCGCTGGCCAGCGCCGCTGATGCACCTGCAACGGCCGACGCGGCACCGGCCGGCACCGCGCGCGTGCAGGGCACGCCGACCGCAGCCGCCGCCGGTGCCGGGATTCCGGTCGGCACCCCGGCGACGGGCTTCAATGCCGTCGCCATGGGCGAGGGCGCGGTCGCCAGTGGCGCTTCGTCCACCGCCATCGGCCAGGGCGCCAATGCCAGCGCGGCAAACGCGGTGGCACTGGGGCAGGGCTCGGTTGCCGATCGTGCCAACACGGTCTCGGTGGGCAGCGAAGGCAACGAGCGCCAGGTCACCAACGTGGCGGCCGGTACCACGGCCACCGATGCGGTCAACAAGGGCCAGCTCGACCGTGGCATGGCCACGGCCAACAGCTACACCGACAGCCGCGTCCAGGCCGTCGCCGACAGCTTCGATGTGTTCAAGGGCGAAATCGACGGACGCCTGCGCCACATGGATCGCCGCATCGACCGCCAGGGGGCGATGAGCGCGGCGATGCTCAACATGGCCACCAGTGCCGCCGGTATCCGCACCCAGAACCGGGTCGGCGTCGGCATTGGCTTCCAGGGCGGCGAGTCGGCGTTGTCGCTGGGCTACCAGCGTGCGATCAGCGATCGCGCCACGGTGACCTTCGGTGGTGCCTTCAGCAGCGACGACAGCTCGGTTGGCGTCGGTGCCGGCTTCGGCTGGTAAGCCACTCCATCGCGCCGGCGGCCACCCACGCCGGCGCAGCACCTGCAGTGAGGGCCTGGGGGGAGGTCACGGCAATCCCGGCTGGGCCGGCCGGGAGTCGTCAAGGAATGATGGCCGCAGTGTTGGTTCGATCCATGACCCAGAAGAGGAATTCGACGTGATCAAGAAGCAGAACCTTCGCATCAATGTGCTTGCCGCCGCCGTGCTGTCGATGACGGCTGTCGGTGCCGTCCACGCCGCTGGACTGCCGACCCGTGAACCGGTGCGCCAGGCCAGCACCGCCCAGCCGGGAACCGAGCGCATCATCGTCAAGTACCGGGCCGGTGCTGCTGCCGCCACTGACCGCTCGGCGAAGCTGTCCACCGTGCAGTCCGCACTGACCCGTGCCAGCCTCTCCGGCGGCACATCCCGCGCCAGCACGCTCGGCCCGCAGGTGGTCCGCAAGCTGTCTACCGGGGCGGACCTCATCCGTGTGCAGGGCCGCCTGGCCCCGGCCGAACTGCAGCGCGTACTGAAAGAGCTGAAGGCCGACCCGTCGGTGCAGTACGCCGAAGCCGACGTGAAGCTGCGCCGCACCGAACTGCGTGCCGGCAACGTACAGCCGGCGCTGGTGCCGAACGATCCCTTCTACCAGCAGAACCAGTGGCATCTGCACAATGCGGTCGGCGGCATCAACGCACCGGCGGCATGGGATGTCTCGCAGGGTGAGGGCATCGTGGTGGCGGTGATCGATACCGGCATCCTGCCGCAGCATCCGGACCTGGTCGGCAACCTGCTGGAGGGTTATGACTTCATCAGCGACGCGGAGACCTCGCGGCGCCCGACCAACGATCGCGTGCCGGGTGCGCAGGACTACGGTGATTGGGTCGAGAACGACAACGAGTGCTATGACGGTTCGCTGGCCGAAGACAGTTCCTGGCACGGCACCCACGTCGCCGGCACCGTGGCCGAGCAGACCAACAACGGCGTCGGCATGGCCGGTGTCGCCTACAAGGCCAAGGTACTGCCGGTGCGCGTGCTCGGTAAGTGCGGTGGCTACCTGTCCGACATCGCCGATGCGGTGGTCTGGGCATCGGGTGGCACGGTGGCCGGCATTCCGGCCAACACCAATCCGGCCGAGATCATCAACATGAGCCTGGGCGGCGGTGGCGCCTGCGCCAGCACCTACCAGGACGCGATCAACGGCGCGATCTCGCGCGGTACCACCGTGGTGGTGGCGGCCGGCAATGAAGCCGACAACGCGTCCAAGTACCAGCCGGCCAGCTGCGAAGGCGTGGTGACCGTGGGTGCCACCCGCATCACCGGTGGCATCACCTACTACTCCAACTACGGCACCCGCGTGGACCTGTCCGGTCCGGGTGGTGGTGGCAGTGTGGACGGCAACCCGGGCGGCTACATCTGGCAGACCGGCTCCAATGCGGCCACCACGCCGGAATCGGGCACGCCGGGCTACATGGGCATGGGCGGTACCTCGATGGCCTCGCCGCATGTGGCCGCCGTTGCCGCACTGGTGCAGAGCGCGCTGATCGCCAAGGGCAAGGATCCGTTGACCCCGGCCGCGATGCGTACCCTGTTGAAGGAAACCGCACGTCCGTTCCCGGTCACCATTCCGGCGGCGACCCCGATCGGTACCGGTATTCTCGATGCCAAGGCCGCGCTGGCCAAGGCACTGGAAGAACCGTGCACCGAGAACTGCGGGCCGGTGGCCACGCCGCTGACCAACAAGGCCGCCGTGGGTGGCCTGAACGGTGCCGCCGCCAGCAGCCGCCTGTACAGCTTCGAAGCCGTCGCCGGCAAGCAGCTCAGCGTGATCACCTACGGTGGCACCGGCAATGTCTCGGTCTACATCGCGCAGGGGCGTGAACCGAGCGCCAGCGACAACGACGCCAAGTCGACCCGTCCGGGCACGTCCGAGACGGTGCGGGTGAACAAGCCGGTGGCCGGTACCTACTACATCAAGGTAGTCGGCGAAGCAGCCTACAACGGCGTGAGCATCCTTGCCACGCAGTAAGCTGGAACTGTCGTAATTGAATGGCCGAAGCCCGTCATCCCGTGTGACGGGCTTCGTCTTTTTACGAAAGGTGGTGGAGGGGCGGCGGAAATCATGGCTTAACTGTTAAAGTCGAGCCGATTGACAGGAGAGTCATGTGAACGCGCTTGCTGCTACCGCCGCTGCCGACAACGCTGAAGGCCGCATCCTGGATGCGCTGCTGGCGCGCGGCCGGCTGAAGGAAGGCGATCTGGCACGTGCGCGGCCGCTGCACGCAGAGGCCGGCGGCAGCCTGCTGGGCCTGCTGGTGCGGCTGGGGCTGGTGTCCGAGCGTGACCAGGCACAGGCCAGCGCCGAAGTGCTGGGCCTGCCGCTGCTGGAAGGCAAGCAGCTGCCGGAAGCACCGCCACAAGGGCTGGCGGAAGGCCTGCCGTTGTCACTGCGCTTCCTCAAGCAGTTCCACGTCTGCCCGCTGGCCCTGGATGAACAGGGCGTACGGCTGTGGCTGGCCGACGCCCACGATCCCTACCCGCAGCAGGCGGTGCAGCTGGCACTGGGCGTGCCGGTGACGCCGGTGCTGGGCATGCGTGCGGAGATCGATGACCTGGTCGAGCGCTGGTTCGGCCAGGGCCGCAGCGCGATGGGCGCGATCGTCGAAACCGCCGATGGCGAGGGCGGTGCGGTCGATGACATCGAGCACCTGCGCGACCTCGCCTCGGAAGCGCCGGTGATCCGCCTGGTCAACCTGGTGATCCAGCGTGCAGTGGAGCTGCGCGCGTCGGACATCCATGTCGAACCATTCGAGAGCCGGCTGAAGGTGCGCTACCGCGTCGACGGTGTACTGGTGGAGGGCGAAAGCCCGCCGGCCAACCTCACCGCGGCGGTGATCAGCCGCATCAAGATCATGGCCCGGCTCAACATCGCAGAGCGCCGCCTGCCGCAGGATGGCCGCATCATGCTGCGCGTGCAGGGCAAGGAGCTGGACCTGCGCGTGAGCACGGTACCGACCGCGCACGGCGAAAGCGTGGTGATGCGATTGCTGGACCGCGAAACGGTGGTGTTCGATTTCCACCGCCTCGGCTTCACCGATGCGTTCCTGCCGCAGTTCCGCAAGGTGCTGGAGCAGCCGCATGGCATCCTGCTGGTGACCGGCCCCACCGGCTCGGGCAAGACCACCACGCTGTATACCGCGCTGAGCCAGCTCAATACCGCCGACGTCAAGATCATCACGGTCGAAGACCCGGTGGAATACCAGATCGAGGGCATCAACCAGATCCAGGCCAAGCCGCAGATCGGCCTGGACTTCGCCAACGCCCTGCGCAGCATCGTGCGCCAGGATCCGGACATCATCATGATCGGCGAAATGCGCGACCTGGAAACCGCGCGCATTGCGATCCAGTCGGCGTTGACCGGCCACCTGGTGCTGTCCACCCTGCATACCAACAACGCAGCGGGTGGCATCACCCGCCTGCTCGACATGGGCGTGGAAGACTACCTGCTCACGTCCACCATCAACGGCATCCTTGCCCAGCGCCTGGTGCGCCGGCTGGAACCAACCCACGCCGAGCGCTATGAGGCCTCGCCGGAGGAAATCGAACGCTTCGAGCTGCGCCGCCTGCAGCCGGAAGGGCCGATCCACCTGTATCGCCCGAAGCCCTCCGCGCTGGCGCCGACCGGTTATCTCGGCCGCACCACCATCATGGAATTCCTGGTGATGAACGATGCGCTGCGGCGCGCGGTGATGCGCCGCGATGGCATGGGCGAGATCGAACGCATTGCCCGCGAAGCGGGCATGCGCACGATGTACGAAGATGGCCTGTCCAAGGCCCTCAGTGGCCAGACGACCATCGAGGAAGTCCTGCGTGTCACCGAGGAAAGCTGATGCGCGCAGGACGCCGGGGCTGACATGCCGACCTACCGTTACAAGGCACTGAATCCGCACGGCGAGATCTTCGACGGGCAGATGGAAGCGGCCAGCGAGGCCGAACTGGTCGCGCGCCTGCAGGACCAGGGTCACCTGCCGATGGAGACCCAGCTGGCCGATGGCGGTGCGATCGGTGGCAGCAATTGGCGCAACCTGTTCCGCCAACGGCCGCTGCAGGGTGCGGCATTGCTGCAGTTCACCCAGCAGCTGGCGACACTGCTCGGTGCAGGCCAGCCGCTGGATCGCGCGCTGTCGATCCTGCTCGGCCTGCCGGAAGACGAACGCTCGCGCCGCGCGATCACCGACATCCGCGATGTGGTGCGCGGTGGTGCGCCGCTGTCGACCGCACTGGAGCGCCAGCATGGGTTGTTCTCGCGCCTGTACGTGAACATGGTGCGTGCCGGTGAGGCCGGCGGCAGCCTGCACGAAACCCTGCAGCGCCTGGCCGACTACCTCGAACGCAGCCGGGCCCTGCAGGGCAAGGTGATCAACGCGCTGGTGTACCCGGCCATCCTGCTGGTGGTGGTGGGCGGCGCACTGCTGTTCCTGCTCGGCTACGTGGTGCCGCAGTTCGCGCAGATGTACGAGAGCCTGGATGTGGCGCTGCCGTGGTTCACCAACGCGGTACTGCAGCTGGGCCTGTTCGTGCGTGACTGGTGGGTGTTGCTGCTGGTGGTGCCGGCGGTGCTGGCGCTGTTCTTCGAACGCAAGGCACGGCAACCCGCCTTCCGGCTGGCGCTGGATGGCTGGCTGCTGCAGCGTCGCGGCATCGGGCGCCTGCTGGGTGAACTGGAAACCGCGCGGCTGGCCCGCACGCTGGGCACGCTGCTGCGCAATGGGGTGCCGCTGCTGGGTGCCCTGGGC
The DNA here is from genome assembly GCF_029840555.1 of Stenotrophomonas sp. GD03877. Classification (NCBI taxonomy): domain Bacteria; kingdom Pseudomonadati; phylum Pseudomonadota; class Gammaproteobacteria; order Lysobacterales; family Lysobacteraceae; genus Stenotrophomonas; species Stenotrophomonas sp. GD03877. The sequence goes on from NZ_JAOCCT010000001.1 coordinate 16,705, forward strand.
ATCGCCCGCAATGTACTGGGCAACCGCGCGCTGGCCGCCGATGTGGAAGCCGCCGCGGATGAAGTGAAGAACGGTACCGGCCTGTCGCTGGCGCTGTCGCGCGGCAAGCGTTTCCCGCGCCTGGCGCTGCAGATGATCCAGGTCGGTGAGGAATCCGGTGCACTCGATACCATGCTGCTGAAAGCGGCCGATACCTTCGAACAGGACAGCGCCCGGCGCATCGACCGCCTGCTGGCGGCGATGGTGCCGGCGATCACTCTCGTACTGGCCTCGGTGGTCGGCGCGGTGATCGTCGCCGTGCTGGTGCCGCTGTACGACCTGACCAATGCCATCGGTTGACGATGGATCCCTACGCAACCTCGACACTCCGCAACTGAAAGGACCGACCATGATTGCTTCCCGTCGACCGATCCGCCTTTCCTTCACCGCCGCGCGCAACCAGTCGGGCATGAGCCTGCTGGAGATCATCATCGTCATCGTGCTGATCGGCGCGGTGCTGACCCTGGTCGCCAGCCGCGTGCTGGGTGGCGCCGACCGCGGCAAGGCCAACATCGCCAAGGCACAGGTGCAGACCGTCGCATCCAAGGTCGACAACTACCAGATCGATACCGGTAAGCTGCCCGGCTCACTCAATGATCTGGTGACTGCACCGGCTGGCGTCGGTGGCTGGTTGGGCCCGTATGCCAAGCCGGCCGATCTGAACGATCCGTGGGGCCATGCGCTGGAATACCGCACGCCGGGCGAAGGCCAGCCGTATGAGCTGATCAGCCTGGGCAAGGACGGCAAGGCCGGCGGCAGCAGCGTCGACGCTGACATCCGCTACCAGCCGTAACCGGGCATGTCGCATTTCCTGCCGCGCCGGTTGACACGCCCGCGCCTGCCCGGCAGGCGCGCAGCGGGCCTTTCGCTGCTGGAAATGCTGCTGGTGATCGCGCTGATCGCCGCGATCGGCCTGATCACCGCTGCCGGCCTGTCGCGCGGTTTCGCCGGCATGCAGCTGCGCAGCGCCGGCAAGGACATCGCCAACCAGCTGCGCGTGGTGCGCGCGCAGGCGATCGCCCGGGGCGAACCGCAGCGCTTTGTCATCGAGCCGGCCAAGCGGCGCTGGGAAGGCGCCAACCAGCGCCACGGCGACGTGCCGGCACAGCTGCAGGTCCAGTTCGAAGGCGCCGCGCAGCTGGCCACCGCGCCAGGACAGGGCGTGATCGAGTTCCATCCCGACGGCGGCTCCAGCGGCGGCCGCATCCGGCTGCAGCGTGATGATGCCGAATGGCGCATCGACGTGGGCTGGCTGACCGGTGAGGTCCGCTCCGGCCCCTGGCGGGCGCAATGAAGCGGCGCGCCCGCGGCTTCACCCTGCTGGAAGTGATCATCGCCTTTGCCCTGCTCGGGCTGGCGCTGACCCTGCTGCTGGGCAGCCTGTCAGGCGGCGCCAGGCAGGTGCGTGAGGCCGAACTGCGCACGCGCGCAATACTGCATGCGCAGTCGTTGCTGGCCGAAACCGGCGTCGCCACGCCGCTGCAGGTGGGCAGCCAGCAGGGCGACTGGGAGCAGGGACGCTACCACTGGGAACTGCAGGTGCAGCCGTGGGTGGAGCCACGTGCAGGCAGCGTCGTGCAGACACAGTCAGCCGGTGCCCCCTGGCTGGCCGAACTGCAGCTGCAGGTGCGTTGGGGTGACAGCGAACGCGAGCAGCTGCGCTGGCGCAGCCTGCGCCTGCTGCCGCCGGATCTGGAGCGTGCGCGATGACGCGCCGTGCTGCAGGTTTCACGCTGGTTGAAGTGATGCTGGCCACGGTGCTGTTGGCCGGTGGCCTGGCGCTGGCGTTCGCCAGCGTGCGCTCGGCGATGGCGGTCAGCCAGCGTGGCGAGCAGATTGCGGCCGAGAGTGAGCGCATGCGCGCGGTGCAGGCCCTGTTGCGGCGGCAGCTGGCCGGTGCGCTGCGCACGCCGCTGGAAGTCCCCGATCCCACCCGCGAACCGATCTTCTTCCAGGGCGAAGAACAGCGCATGATGTTCGCCGCTGATCTCTCGGGTTACCTCGGCCGTGGCGGAGCCTACCTGCACGCGCTGCAGGTGGACGGCCGCGATGGCCAGCAGCGCCTGCTGCTGGACCTGGTGCTGCTGCAGGAAGGCGAGCGCATCGCCGAAAATCCGCCGCGCCCACCGGAAGTGCTGGTGGAGAACCTGAAGTCGGTGCAGCTGCGCTATCGCGGCATCGATGCCAGTACCGGCCAGATGAGCGACTGGATGCCGCGCTGGGACGATACCCGTCGCCTGCCGATGCTGGTGGAGATCCAGATCGTGCCCGCCAAGGGGGCGCCCTGGCCCACGCTGGTGGTGGCACCGCGCGCTGGCGGCAGCGGAGGCGCGCGATGAACCGGCAACACGGTGCGGCACTGGTCCTGGTGCTGTGGTTGATCGCATTGATGACCGCGCTGGTCGGTGCGTTCGCGCTGAGCGCACGGGTCGAGCATCTGCAGCAGCGGGTGCTGGATGACGACGCACGCGGCCAGGAACGGGCGCGGGCCGGCCTGGAGTACGCGCTGCTGCGGCTGTCCGCCGATCCGCTGCGGGCGCCCTGGCGTGCCGATGGCCGCACCTACCGCTGGCAGTTCGATGACGCCAGCATCGAGATCAAGGTGCTGGACGAGAACGGCAAGATCAACCTGAACCTGGCCGACGTGACCCTGCTGACCGCGTTCCTCAAGGCGCTCGGCGAAGACGAAGGGGCGGCCCGGCAGATGGCCGGCGCCATTGTCGACTGGCGTGATGAAGACAGCCTGCTGCAGCCGGGTGGTGGCGCCGAAGCGCCGGACTATGCGGCGGCCGGGTTGCCGTATGGCCCGCGCAACAAGCGTTTCGAGACGCTCGGCGAACTGCAGCGGGTACTGGGGATGCGCGGTCCGCTGTACAAGGCCATGCTGCCGCACCTGACCCTGTACAGCCGCCAGGCGCGCCCGGATCCCCAGTTCGCCAGCGCGCCGGTGCTGACCGCACTGGGCCTGGATGCGGATACCGTGCTGGCGCAGCGCGCGCAGCAGGAGCGTGACGCAGATACCGCTGGCGGTGCGACAACGCTTGCCAGCAGCAGCGGCACCTATAGTATCGAGTCTCGTGCAACCGATGGCAGTGGACGCCGGTCGGTGTTGCAGGCAGTGGTACGCAATGGCTCGGGCGGGGTTCCCGGGCGGTCCTACACAGTGCTTCGCTGGGAGCAGGGAATGACAGCAAGATGACGGCATGGCAGGACAGTGTGCGGCAGGTGCAGGGCCGGATCGGCCCTGGTGCCGGCCGTTTCCTGCGCTGGTGGCGGCAATCGCTGCTGGCCTGGGTGCCGGCACGTTGGCAGTGGGCACTGGGCTGGGCACAGGCGCGCCTGCTGCTGCAGCGCCAGGGTGACCAGCTGCAGGTCTGGCGAGAGGCCGGTGAGCGCCGCGAAGCGGTGGCCAGCGTGCCGTGGCCGCTGTCGCCGGCCGAACTGGACCGCGTGCTGGAACCGCGACTGCGCAGCCTGCCGCGGGTGTGGTTGCTGCCGGCCAGCGAAGTACTGCGTCGTCATCTGCGCCTGCCTGCGGCTGCGGCCGACCGCCTGCGCGCCGTGGTCGGTTTCGAGATCGACCGCCAGACGCCGTTCGAATCCAGCCAGGTCAGCTATGACGTGCGTGAACTCGGGAGCGCGGCCGAAGGCCAGCTGCAGGTCGAACTGGTTGCCTGGCCATTGCGCCAGCTTGAAGCGTGGCGGGCCAGCGTGGGCGAGTGGGCCGATGCGCTGGCCGGTGTCGATGCCATCGACGCCCACGGTGACCCCCTGCAGGTGAATCTGTTGCCGCCGGGGCAGCGCCAGCTGCGGGTGGATCCGACGCGGCGCTGGAATGTGCTGCTGGCCGTGGCCGCGCTGGTGATGCTGGTGCTGGCGGCCCTGCAGCTGCTCGACAACCGCCGTGCCGCCGCCGATGAGCTGCGTGCGCAGGTTGAACGCAGTGCGCGCAGTGCGCGTGGTGTCGCCAGCGAACGCGCGCAGCTGCAGGCACTGATCGATGGTGCCGCATTCCTGGAAAAGCAGCGCAGCCAGCGCGCCGGAACGGTGGAAATCTGGAATGAACTGACCCGGCGCCTGCCGGAGGGCACCTACCTGGAAAAGCTGGCCATCGAGAACAACAACCTGCAGCTGATCGGCCTGAGCCGCGAGGCCTCGCAGCTGGTGCAGCTGCTGCAGGACGCGCCGCAGTGGCGCAAAGTCAATCTGACCGGCGTACTGCAGGCCGATGGCGCCGCCAGTGGCCGTGACCGCTTCACCATGACCGCCGAACTGCAGCCGTTGCAGGCTGCGGCCCCGACCCGGGAGGCGGCCGATGCCGATGCCAAGCGCACGCCGTGACCGCTGGCTGGCACTGGCGCTGCTGCTGGCAGTGCTGGGCCTGGCCTACCTGCTGCTGGTGCACCCCTGGTTCACCCAGCCGCTGCGCGAAATCGATGCCGACGTGGCCGCCCTGCGCGAGCGCGAACAGCGCGTGCAGGCGCAGCTGCAGCAGCAGCCGCAGATCGAACAACGCCTGCGCGCCACCCGCGAGGCACTGCAGCAGCGGCCGGGCTTCCTGCGTGAAGCCACCGCCGAAGCTGCAGCCGCTGCGCTCGGCGCGAAGCTGCAGGATGCGGTGGCGATGGCCAGCCCGGGCAACCGCAGCTGCACCATCAGCAACCGCACGCCACTGACCGACAACCGTCGTGACGCCGAGTTCGTGCGCGTTGCCATGCAGGTGCGCCTGCGTTGCGGTGTGGCCGAACTGGCCACGGTGCTGCACAGCCTGGAAACCGGCAGCCCTCGCCTGTTCGTCGACAACCTCAACCTGATCGCGCAGCGCTTTCAGCAGTCGCCGAATGAATCCGGGCTGGGCCTGGACGTGTCGTTCGAACTGGCCGGCTACCTGCTGCCCGGTGCCGCTGCCGATGGCGCTGCGCCGGCACCTGCAGCCGAGCCGGGCGCGGCGCCGCAACCGCCTTCGGCTGCACCGGCACCCTCACCGGCTGTGCCGGAAGAGGGGCAGGAGGTGGCCGATGAAGCTTGAGCAGATCAGCCTGCGCACCGGTTTCCTGCTGGCACTGGCCGGCTGGGCGGCAGCGGTCTGGCTGGCCACCGGCTTCGGCCTGGGCAGCCAGCTGCCAGGTGCCGATGGCGATGCCGATGCAGTGCCTTCGTTGCCGGTGCTGCCGCCGTTGGCCGCAGAACGCATGGCCAGCGCCGACAGCTACAGTGCCATCGGCGAGCGACCGCTGTTCGCCGAGGACCGCAGGCCGAAGCCCTACCTGCTCGGTGGCAGCGAGCCTGCCGCCAGCGCCGCGCTGCGCCTGACCGGCGTGCTGCTGACCGGCGACTTCGGCATGGCCACCTTCACCACCGAACAGAACCGTTCGTTGCGCCTGCGCCTCAACGGTGAAGCCGTCGACGGCTGGCAGCTGGTGGCACTGCAGCCGCGCCAGGCCACCGTGATCGGCCCCGGTGGCAACCAGGTGCTGGAACTGGCGGTCTTCAACGGCCAGGGCGGTGAGCCGCCGACCGTGCTGCGCGGCGCCAACGGTGCGCCGCCGGCAGGTGCGATCGTTGTGCCGCCCCCGGCAGGTGCTCCGCCGACACCGCCGCCGGCTGCGGCAACTCCATCGCCGTCGCCTGCTGCCAGTACGCCCGCGCCCTCGGCTGCGGCGGCCACCACACCGCCTGCCACCAACAACGGCCCCAGCGAAGCGCAGATGCAGGCCATCCGCGAACGCATCCAGGCCCGTCGCCGCCAGCTGCAGCAACAACAACAGCAGCAACAACCGTCGCCGCCCCCGGGCGATGGCACCAACCGATAGAGTGAATGCATGAGCCTGCGTTTCCTTCCCTGGTCCTTTGCCCTCGCGCTGCTGGTCGGCTGCAGCACCGTGTCCGCGCCGCATGTGCAGCGCAAGGGCAATCTGTCGCCCACTGCCGAGGCCGGCCAGGCGGCCGATGTCGCCGCGGATGCTGCCCGTGACGCCCAGGGCGCTCCGCAGGCGGTGATCCGCCGTGGCACCGGCACCATGATCAACCGCGAAGCAGCACGCGCACCGGCACCGGCACTGCATGGCGCCAGCACCGGTGAAGCAACCTTCAATTTCGAAGGCGAATCGGTGCATGCGGTGGTCAAGGCCATCCTCGGTGACATGCTGGGCCAGAACTACGTGATCGCACCGGGGGTGCAGGGCACGGTCACCCTGGCCACGCCCAAGCCGGTGTCGCCGGCGCAGGCGTTGAACCTGCTGGAGATGGTGCTGGGCTGGAACAACGCACGCATGGTCTACAGTGGTGGCCGCTACAACATCGTCGCCGCCGACCAGGCGCTGGCCGGTACGGTCGCGCCGAGCACGGCGCCCGCTGCCAGTGCGCGAGGCTTCGAGGTACGGGTCATCCCGCTGCAGTTCATCTCCGCCACCGAAATGAAGAAGGTACTGGAGCCGTATGCGCGGCCCAATGCCATCGTCAACGTCGACAGCGGCCGCAACGTGATCACCCTGGGTGGTACCCGCGCCGAGCTGGAAAACTACATGCGCACCGTCGAGATCTTCGACGTCGACTGGCTGTCGGGCATGTCGGTGGGCGTGTTCCCGATCCAGTCGGGCAAGGCCGAACAGGTGGCCGCCGACCTGGAGAAAGTGTTCGGCGAGGAGAGCAAGACGCCCAGCGCCGGCATGTTCCGCTTCCTGCCCCTGGAAAACGCCAACGCGGTGCTGGTGATCACCCCGCAGGTGCGCTACCTGGACCAGATCCAGCAGTGGCTGGACCGCATCGATACCGCCGGTGGCAGTGCCCGCCTGTTCTCCTACGAGCTGCGCTACATCAAGGCGCGTGACCTGGCCGAACGGCTCAGTGAAGCCTTCGCCAGCAGCGGCAACCGTGGCGGTTCAAGCCCGGCCTCGCTGGCCCCGGGTGCGATGCCGTCGCAGCTGGGCAGCGACGGCGACCGTGGCATGGACAGCAACAACAACAGCAGTTTCGGCTCGACCCCGGGCAGCGGTTCCAGTGGTGCCGGCAACGGCAGCATGAACCTGCCGCAGCGCCAGTCCGGCAACGTCAGCGTCAGCCTGGAAGTGGAGGGCGATCGCGTGGGCGTGTCGGCGGTGGAGGAAACCAATACCCTGCTGGTGCGCTCGACCCCGCAGGCCTGGCGCTCGATCCGCGAGGTGATCGAGAAGCTGGACGTGATGCCCCTGCAGGTGCACATCGAAGCCCAGGTGGCCGAGGTCTCGCTCGATGGCGACCTGAAGTACGGCGTGAACTGGTTCTTCGACAACGCCGTGGCCGGGCGTGCCCTGACGGGCGCATTGGGCGGCGTGACCCTGCCGGCGGCAGCGGGGGGCTCGTGGAGCAGCTTCGCCGGTGCCGCAACGGGCGGCGAAGGCCTGGGCTGGGCATTCACCGGCCACAATGGCGCGGCGGTGGTGAGCGCGCTGGACAAGGTCACCGATGTACGCCTGCTGCAGACCCCTTCGGTGTTCGTGCGCAACAACGCCGAGGCCACGCTCAACGTGGGCGACAAGGTGCCGATCAACACGACTACGGTGAACACCGGCATCGGCACCAGCAGCTACAGCTCGGTGCAGTACATCGACACCGGCGTGATCCTGAAGGTGCGCCCGCGCGTGACCCGCGACGGCACGGTGTTCCTCGATATCGTGCAGGAAGTGAGCAGCGCCTCGAACGTGCCGGAGAACTGCAACCCGCAGGAGCGCAACTGCAACCCGCGCATTTCCACCAAGAAGCTGTCGACCGAAGCGGCGGTGCAGAGTGGCGACACCATCATGCTGGCCGGCCTGATCACCGATACGGCCACCGATGGCAGCAGCGGCATTCCCGGCCTGAGCCGGATTCCGGTGGTGGGCGCGCTGTTCGGGCAGAAGAGCCGCACCAGCCGTCGTTCGGAGGTGATCGTGCTGCTGACCCCGAGCATCGTGCGCAACAGCCAGGAAGCGCGCAATCTGACCGACGAGTACAGCCAGCGCTTCCGCGCGATGGAACCGCTGAACCAGCCGCGCGCAAAGAAGTAAGGGGGTTGCGGCAGGGCTGCGCCCTGCACCCGCAGAGGCTGAAGCTGGAGCAACGGCAACAGCAACAGCAACAGCAACAGCAACAGCGGGTTTACTGAGGGATGGCGGGGCACTGTGGGTTTGCGGGGACGCCGTAAACCCGTCCATGGGGGCTTGGTCGCCGCATCCATGCGGCTCACACCCCGCAAACCCACAGTGCCCCGCCTTCGACAGTTTCCTGCTGCTGTTGGTAGGTGTCGACCTTGGTCGACGCGATCCACGCCATGCGTGGATGACTCTCCATCGAAATCGAATATTTCGATATATGTGAGATCTGAGCCCAGCATGGCTCGGCTCTACAGAAGAGCAGGCAGGTCGCGGAAAACTGTCGAAGGCGGGGTGGGTCCGGTTGCGGGGGCGTGAGCCGCATGGATGCGGCGACCGAGCTTACATGGACGTACTTGCAGCGTCCCCCGCAACCGGACCCACCCCGCCAACCCCCAGGAACCCAGCTTTTGCTTCGGCTGTTGCTGTTGCCCTGGCCTGAGGCGGCTGCCGGGTGCAACCCGGCCGATACCCTCCCAGTGCTAGGCTGTGGCTACCGACAACCACGGAGGCGGGATGGGGGCGATCGTGTTGTTGCCGCTGTGCGTGGACGATGCCGCGCTCGACCGCTGCCTGGCCGCACTGGATGCGGGCACCGCGCCGGGCACCGCGGTCTGGCTGGCCGACGATGCGCAGACCGGGCCGCGTGCGCAGGCGGTGGTGGAACACTGGTTGGCGCACACGCCACTGCAGGCCGAGTACACCCGGCGTGCACGGCCACTGGGTGAAGTCGCCCACCTGGACGAGATGCTGCGCGCCTGCGATGGCATGGACGTGGCGGTGCTGGCACCGGACAGCGTGCCCGCACCGGGCTGGCTGCAGCAGCTGCAGGACGCCTTCGCCCGCGATGCCGCCATCGCGACCGCAACCCCATGGTGCAATGCCGGCGAAACCGCTGCGTGGCCCCGGCTGGGCGAGATCAATCCGGAACCCGACGATGCCGCGCTGCTGGCGCAGACCTGTGCCGGCCTGCCAGCGCTGCACCCGGAGCTGCCGTCGGCGGTCACCCACGCGGTGCTGGTGCGGGGCAACGCGCGTCGGCGTGCCGGGGGCCTGGACGTGGACAGCTATGCCGGCTGGAACGCGGCGCTGGTGGACCTGAGCCTGCGCATGGCCGGCCTGGGATGGCGCAACGTGTTGTGCGAGACCGCCTTCATCAGCCGGGCAGGGGAGGCGGTCAGCCGCGATGGCGATCTCGAGGCCCTGGCCGCGCGCTGGCCGGGCTGGGTGCCTCGGCTGGCTGACTTCCTGATGCACGATCCACTGCACGGGCTGCGCGCCGATCTGCAGCAGCGCATGCGGCAGGCGATAATGCCGAAGGAACAGGGGGACCTGTTCGTCCCGTCTTCCGCGCCGGAGCCTCCTGCTTGAATGTTGCCATTGCCGCCATCGTCGTCACCTACCAGAGCGGCAGCACCATCGATGCCTGCCTCTCGCGCCTGCGCCAGGCGCAGGACGTGGCCGAGATCCGGGTGATCGACAATGGCTCGATGGATGGCACGCTGGATATCGTGCAGCGCCATGCCAGCCACGACCCGCGCGTGCGTTTCGTCGGCAATCCGGACAATCCCGGCTTTGCCGCCGCCAACAACCAGGGCGTGGCCGATTCGCACAGCCCATGGCTGGCCTTCATCAACCCGGACCTGATGGTTGAACCGGAAACACTGGCCGCACTGCGCGCCCGTGCCGAAGCGCTGGGCGACTGCCTGCTCGGCGTCGAACAGGTCGACGAGCAGGGCCATGCCGACGAGGCCGTGCGCCGCCGCGATCCGGACTTCCTGATGATGCTGCGCTCGCCAGGCAAGGGCTCGAAGCTGGCGGTGCCGCGTGACCCGCAGCAGGTGCTGCAGCGGGTGCCGGCGTTGTCTGGCGCGCTGCTGATGATGCCGCGTGCATTGTTCGACTGCATCGGAGGCTGGGACGCGGGCTATCGTCTGCACGCCGAAGACCTGGACCTGTGCCGGCGCGCGCGCGAAGCCGGGGCGGTGGTGGCGATCGCCAATGACCTGCAGGTCACCCACGTTCGTGGCGTCTCCAGCCGCTCGCGGCCGTTCTTCGTTGAATGGCACAAGCACAAGGGCCTGTGGCGCTATTTCCAGAAGTTCGAGGCCAGGCAGCGTTCGCTGCCGGTACGGGTGGCGGTGTGGGGCGCGATCTGGGCGCACGCCCTGATGCTGGTGCCGCGCCTGCTGCGCAGGTCGTTGTAGAGCCGAGCCCACGCGCGGCTCAGGCAACAATCCAACCGGGCGTGGGCCCGGCTCTACGGAAGGCGGGCGCGCCCACGGTTCACTCCGCCGGGCGCATAATCCGCCCCATGCCTATCATCCAGTCCCTGCTCGACACCGATCTGTACAAGTTCACCATGATGCAGGCGGTGCTCCACCAGCACCCCGGTGCCCAGGTGCAGTATCGGTTCAAGTGCCGCACGCCCGGCATCGACCTGGCCCACTACATCGACCAGATCGACGAAGAGATCGACCACCTGTGCAGCCTGCGCTTCAGCGACGCGGAGCTGGACTACATGCGTGGCCTGCGCTTCGTGAAGCCGGATTTCGCCGATTTCCTCGGCCTGTTCCACCTCGACCGCAAGTACATCCAGCTACGCGCGTCGAAGACCGTGCCCGGTGAGATCGAACTGGACATCACCGGCCCGTGGCTGCACACCATCCTGTTCGAAGTGCCGCTGCTGGCGATCATCAACGAAGTCTGGTTCCGCAACACCACCGCCGCCGACTTCGCCGAGGGTGAGCGCCGCCTGCAGGCCAAGGCCGCGCTGCTGCGCGATACCCCTGGTTTCGAGCAGTGCCGCATTGCCGACTACGGCAGCCGCCGCCGCTACTCGCGTGACTGGCACGCCCGTCTGCTGCCGCTGCTGCGCGACGCGCTCGGCCCGCAGCTGGTCGGCACCAGCAACGTGCACTTCGCCCGCCTGTACGGCATGACCCCGCACGGCACCATGGCCCATGAGTATCTGCAGGCCTTCCAGGCACTGGGCCCGCGCCTGCGCGACTCGCAGGTGGCGGCACTGGAATCGTGGGCACGCGAGTATCGCGGCGATCTGGGCATCGCGCTGTCCGACGTGGTCGGCCTGGATGCGTTCCTGCGCGACTTCGATATGTACTTCTGCAAGCTGTTCGACGGTGTCCGCCACGATTCGGGCGATCCGTTCGACTGGGGCGACCGCATGCTGGCGCACTTCCAGCAGCGCCGGGTGGATGCACGCAGCAAGGTGCTGGTGTTCAGCGATGGGCTCGACATCGCCAAGGTGATGCGCCTGTACGACTACTTCCGTGGTCGCTGCCAGGTCGCCTTCGGCGTCGGCACCCACCTGACCAATGATCTGGGGCCAACGCCGCTCAACATCGTCATCAAGATGGTCCGCTGCAACGGCCAGCCGGTGGCCAAGCTCAGCGATTCGCCGGGCAAGAGCATGTGCGACGACCCGGGCTACCTGGCCTATCTGCGCCAGGTCTTCGAGCTGCCGCCGGCGTAAACGCGTCGGCTTGCAGCACGCCGGCTTACAGGTAGTCGACCACCACCAGGTAGGCTCCCTGCAGCGGCTGCTGCTTCGAAGCCTGCACGCTGTAACGCTCGGAGAAGGCGATATCGCCGGCGCGCATCGCGCTGGCCGACACCGACAGCTTCTGGCCCTGGCGCTTGCCGTCGCGCAGCGTGGCGGCCTGGCCATCGGCAAGGGCCGTCACGGCAACCGTCGAGCCCTTGGCCGACGGCGGGCAGGCGGCCAGGCTCAGCTCACCCTGGGACAGGGCCGTCGTGCAGCCCGGCTCGGCGATGCGGCCGCTGAAACGGATGCTGCCGCTGCTGGCCTGGGCCAGTGCGCTGACGGACATCAGGGCCACGCACAGCAGAATGGAGTTCCTCATGACACGTTCTCTGGTTCGGTGTGTCCTAGTTAGCGACAGGTTCGATCCGTCTTTAATAGGACAAATCCGAATCTGCTAGGGCCATCACCAAGAAAGAGTGATGCGCATCAAATAAGGCGATTTCCACTTGAAAAAAGCCTGTTTCCGCGCATGCCGAACGCGTCACAAGGAGCGTCATGCAGGGTCGTTTGTGACCTGATCCGGCCACCGTCACGTTCCCCGCGCTCCCTGAATCTCAATTTTGCCTATCACGTCACATTTAAAGCGTCAATGAATTGGCGTTCAGAAAAATAATGAGACTTTCATCACAGTTGTGCCTATACTTGCGTCACGGATTCAGGGGAAGGTATGTCCGAGTCCGGCCACAGGTGAGACGCAAGGATGGGTCTTGATAGCCCGGCAGTGCTCCTTGCTTCCTCCTCTACTTCTCATCTCTTCAGTAGGGTTAGGTAAAAGCGAAAGCACAAGATCAATATCATCGCCGCTCTGATGCTGGCCGCCGCTCCGCTGGCCGCCAACGCCGCCGACGGCACCATCACCTTCAACGGCAAGGTGACCGACAAGACCTGCACCATCTCGACCCCGGGCGGCAAGGACTTCGCCGTCACCCTGCCGACCGTGTCCAAGAACACCCTGGCCACCGCCGGTGCCGTTGCGGGCCGTACCCCGTTCGCCATCAACCTGAGCAAGTGCAGCGCCGGCAACGTCGCCACCTACTTCGAGCCGGGTTCCACCGTTGACTTCAACAGCGGCCGCCTGGTCAACCAGGCTTCGGCCAACGCTGCCACCAACGTGCAGCTGCAGCTGCTGGGCTCGAACAACACGTTCCTGCCGATCAAGGCGGCTGGCACCGGTCTGGCCCAGGACAACTCGCAGTGGGTGACCGTGGCCGGCGACGGCACCGCCAACCTGAATTACTACGCTGAGTACTACGCCACTGCCGCCGCCACCCCGGGCGACGTCACCAGCAGCGTCAAGTACACGATCATCTACAACTGATCGTAGTCGTACCCGCACTGGCCGGCGTACGCGCCGGCCAGTGCATCGCGGCCCCAGGCCACATACCTCGAGCGTAGTACTTCCGATGAAAGCAATCTTTCCCCGGGCGCTGCTGCTGGCAGCGTTCACGCTGCCCTTCTGCCAGAACGCTCTGGCCGGCGTGGTGGTCAATGGCACGCGAGTGATCTATCCGGCGCAGGCGCGCGAAGTCACCGTGCAGGTCGACAACGTGGGCGATTCGCCGGCGCTGGTGCAGGCCTGGATCGACAGCGGCGACGCCAACCAGACCGCCGATACCAGCGATGCCCCGTTCGTGCTGACGCCGCCGATCGCGCGCGTCGAACCGGGCCGCAGCCAGGCGCTTCGCCTGATCTTCTCCGGCGCGCAGCTGCCGACCGACCGTGAGTCGGTGTTCTGGCTCAACGTGCTGGATGTTCCGCCGTCCCCGGACAACGCCGACAGCGGCGAACAGAATTACCTGCAGGTCGCGTTCCGTTCGCGCCTGAAGCTTTTCTACCGGCCGCAGGGCCTGAAGGGCGTCGCCAACGACGCGCCGGCAGCGCTGCGCTGGACCCGCACCGGCGACCGCCTGCGGGTGGAAAACCCGAGCCCCTTCCACGTCACTCTGGCCGAAGTACATGCCGTGACCGGCAGCAGTGAAAAGGCCGTCGAGGACAAGGGCGCGATGGTCGCGCCGAAGCAGAGCCTGGAGTTCGCCGCACCGGCGGGCACCGACCAGGTCCGCTTCATCACCATCAACGACTACGGCGGCCGGGTGGAACACACCATCCGCCTCGGCAGCACCGGGGGCTGAACGCGCCGCGCTGGCCCTTGGCCTGCGCATCCCGCCACCGCCGCTGTGCGGCGAATTGAAGGAATGTCAGTGTGATCGGAAACAGATTGACATTGTCGATCCATCAGGCGCTTTGCCTGCTGGTTGCTGGCGTGGCCTGCCCAGGATGGGCGCTGGCTGCCCCGGCCAATCTCGGCGAACAGGCGCTGATGGCGCAGAGTGGTGCGGCCAATGCGCGTGCACCGGAGTCGGCCCAGTTCAATTCCAGCTTCCTGTCTGGCCAGGCCAAGCAGGTCGACCTGGCGGCCTTCAGCAACGGCAACCCGATGGTGGCCGGCAACTATCGTGTCGACGTCTACGTCAACGGTGCCTGGCAGGGCCGTCGCGATCTGCAGTTCAAGGCCGATGCGCAGGGCCGTGTCGACGCCTGCCTGCCGCTGCCGATGCTGGAAGAAATGGGCGTGGACAGCGAAGCCGTGCTGCTGCAGCAGGATCCGTCCGTGCCGACCGACAAGACCAGCTGCGTGCCGGTCCAGCAGCGCATGGCCAATGCCTATGGTGTCTATGACAGCGGCAACCTGCGCTACGACCTCAGCATCCCGCAGGTGTTCCTGCGCCGTGAGGCACGCGGCTACGTCAACCCGGCGCTGTGGGACCGCGGCATCAATGCCGGCTTCGTCGGCTACAGCTTCAATGCCATCGACAGCGACAGCCGTGTCGAAGGTGGCCAGCGTAACCGCAGTGCCTACCTCGGCCTCAACGCCGGCATGAACCTGGGTGGCTGGCAGTTTCGCCACGATTCGAACCTGACCTGGTCCGAGGGCGATGGCCGCCATTGGCAGAGCATCGCCACCTATGCACAGCGCGGCATTCCGCAGGTGCGCGGCATGCTCACCATCGGTGAGGCCTACACCACCGGTGAACTGTTCGACTCGATCGGTTACCGCGGTGCCAGCCTGGCCAGCGACGACCGCATGCTGCCCGATTCGCTGCGCGGCTACGCGCCGGTCGTGCGCGGCATCGCCGAGACCAATGCACGCATCGAAGTGCGCCAGAACGAGCAGCTGATCTACTCCTCCACCGTGTCGCCGGGCAGCTTCGTCATCGACGACCTGTACCCGACCGGCTACGGCGGCGATCTGGAAGTGAGCGTGATCGAGGCCGATGGCCGCCGCCGCGAATTCAAGGTGCCGTTCGGTTCGGTGCCGCAGATGCTGCGCGAAGGCGTGTCGCGTTACTCGCTGACCGCCGGCCAGGTGCGCAACAAGCTGCTGGCCGATGAGCCGTGGCTGGTGCAGGGCACCTACCAGCGCGGTATCGGCAACCAGCTGACGCTGTACGGCGGCAGTGCACTGAGCGACGGCTACCTGTCGCTGCTGTACGGCGTCGGCCTGTCCACGCCGGTTGGCGCGTTCGCCGCCGACGTCACCCACGCACGTACGACGTTCGACCACTACGGCAACCACACCGGTGCCAGCGTGCGCTTGAGCTACAGCAACATGATCGGCGAGACCGGGACCAACCTGACCCTGGCCGCCTACCGCTATTCGACCGAAGGCTTCTACAGCCTGCAGGATGCGCTGTATGGCCGTGATTCGGACAAGCGCGGCATCGATCCGACCACCCGTGGTCGCCAGCGCAGCCAGTTCCAGGTGACCCTGAACCAGCCGTTGGGCCGTCGGGGCGGCGCGTTGTACGTGACCGGCTCGGTGCGCGACTTCTACGACCGTTCCGGCACCTCCAAGCAGTACCAGGTCGGCTACAACAACGCCTGGCGTTCGGTGAACTACGGCTTCTCGGCGCTGCGCACCGAAGAGGGCGTACTCGGCCGCTCGGATACCCAGTACCTGCTGTCGATGAGCGTGCCGCTGGGCCGTGGTACCCACCCTGTGTCGTTCAGTGCTGATCTCGGCGTGCGCGACCGCGGGGGCTACGACAACAGCCGCGTTGGCATCACCGGTTCGGCCGGTGTCGACAACAACTTCAGCTATGGCGCGGCCCTGTCCGATTCCCGCGAGGGCAGCACCACCGCGATCGGCAACGTCGAATACCGCAGCCGCTATTCCGCATTGAACGCCAGCTACAGCCACTCGCGTGACTTCCGTCAGGCTTCGGTGGGTGCCAATGGCAGCGTGGTCGTGCATCCGGGTGGTTTCACCTTCACCCCGCAGCGTGGCGACACCATGGTGCTGGTGGAAGCACCGGGCGCGCGCGATGCGATCGTCAGCAACGCCCCGGGCCTGCGCGTCGATGGCCGCGGCTACGCCGTGGTGCCGTACGTGTCGCCGTACCGCCTCAACACCGTCACCCTCGACCCGCAGGGCATGGCCCACGACGTCGAGCTGGAAAGCACCAGCCAGTCGATCGCGCCGTTCGCCGGTGCCATCAGCTACCTGCGCTTCGATACCCGCAAGGGCAACGCGCTGCTGATCCAGGTGCGCAACCCGGATGGTCGCACCATGCCGTTCGGTGCGCAGGTCAAGGACGAGCAGGGCCAGCCGGTGGGCATGGTCAGCCAGGGCGGCCGCCTGTACGTGCGCAGTGAAAAGAACCAGGGCCGCCTGCTGGTGGAATGGGGCGCAGGCGCCGACCAGCGCTGCACCGTCGATTACCAGGTTCCGGCGGGCGCCGATGCGTCCAAGACCGGCTTCATCCCGCTGGAGGCAGCATGCCGATGATTTCTTCCCGAGGCCGCAAGGCGCTGGCTGCCGTGGCCGTGCTCGGTGGTGTGTTGCTGGCGCAGCAGGCCAGTGCCGCGTGCCGTATCCAGATCAATGGATTTGTTGCACAGGACGTGCAGATGGACATGGGTCAGATCGTGATCCTGCCCAGCACGCCGGTAGGCGGCGTGATCAAGGAAATCAGCGTACCGATCAACCAGCAGAACAGCGTTGCCCGCTGCGACTACTGGAACGGTGGCTACTCCACCGGTGAGTATGTCAACGCACCGCAGAAGCGACCGGTGGCCGGGTTTGCCAACGTTTACGAGACTGGCGTCGCGGGTGTGGGCATCCGCCTGTTCCGCGACTCCGGCGCGATCCAGACCTACTACCCGCACTCCATCAACTTCGCTGCCAACTCCACCATCTCGCTGATCGGTGGCCAGTTCCGCATCCAGCTGATCAAGACCGCCGCGCAGACCGGTTCGGGCGTGATCGCACCGAACGGTCGATTCACCACCTATTACTTCGATGGTGACGGTCCCAGCCGTCCGGTGCTGACCTCGACGTTCAGGGGCTCGGGCACCACCGTGGTCAGCCCGACCTGCGAAGTGCAGGCCGGCAGCCGCAACATCGCCGTCGATTTCGGCAGCGTGCCCAACACCACCTTCACCGGTGTCGGTTCCAAGGCCGTTGACCGCGATTTCGAGATCCGCCTGAACTGCCAGGGCAGCAATGTCGCCGCCTACCAGAGCAAGATCGGCATCCGCCTCGACGCCGACCAGGACAGCTCGAACATGCCGGGCGTGCTGAAGCTCAGTGCGGCCACCAACAGTGCCACCCGCATCGGCATCCAGATGGTCCAGCGGGATGGCAGCACCGAGCGCGAAGTCCGCTTCGGCCAGACCATCAACGTCGGCACCACCGCGCCGGGCACCAGCGTCATGGCGCTGCCGCTGCGCGCGCGCTATGTGCAGACCCAGGCCGGCACGGTCGGCGCCGGTGTCGCGAACGGCCAGGCCACGTTCACCATCCAGTACGAGTAAGGCGGTCCCAGGCTGCGGCCACTGCTGCGTTTCACTGCAACGTCGCCCGTTCCGCGGGCGGCGTTGACTGCGTCTTGATCTTCCAACGATGAAGATCAATGCCACGACGCGCGTACCATCATTCGAATGTGATGTACGTCGCGATTTTGGAGTTTCCTCATGAGGTGACCGTCTCCTGCCTGCGGGTGTTGGACGGGAACGCCGAAAGGATCCAGACGTGGCTACAGCTCCTGGCATTTCCTCGCGCCGTCCGTCCGGAGCGCTGCGGTGAAGGTCCTGTCGGTGTTCGGCACGCGACCGGAAGCGATCAAGATGGGGCCGCTGGTGCGTGCCCTGGGCGAGGCTGCGGATATCGAATCGGTGGTCTGCATCACCGGCCAGCACCGGGCAATGCTGGACCAGGTGATGTCGCTGTTCGAGATCACCGCCGACCATGACCTCGATGTCATGGTCCCCAACCAGACCCTCAATGGCTTGTGCGCGAAGCTGTTCGAGCGGCTTGACGCGCTGTACACGCAGGTCCGTCCGGACAGGGTGCTGGTGCACGGCGATACCACCACGGCGATGACCGCCGCGCTGGCCGCGTTCCACCACCGCATTCCGATCGGCCATGTCGAGGCCGGACTGCGCACCGGTGACATCAACCGGCCGTGGCCGGAGGAAATGAACCGGCGGGTGATCGATGTGGTCGGCCACCAGCTGTACGCGCCCACGCCCAGCTCGCGCGCCAACCTGGCCGGTGAACACCTGGGCGGGCAGATCCTGGTCACCGGCAACACCGTCATCGATGCCCTGCAGCAGACCGTGGAGCGCCTGGATGCCGCCCCGGCGCTGCGTGCGCGGGCTGACGAACCCTTCCATATGCTTGATCCCGATCGTCGCCTGCTGCTGGTCACTGGCCACCGCCGTGAGAGCTTCGGCCAGGGCTTCGAGGACATCTGCCGCGCGCTGGCCGAGCTGGCCCGGCGGCCGGACCTGCAGGTGCTGTACCCGGTGCATCTCAACCCGAACGTGCAGGGCCCGGTCAACGCCCACCTCGGCCATCTCGACAACGTGCACCTGGTGCCGCCGCAGGATTACCTGCGCTTCGTGCGCCTGATGCAGCGCGCCGACGTCATCCTCACCGACTCTGGGGGCGTGCAGGAAGAAGCGCCGGCGCTGGCCAAGCCCGTGCTGGTCATGCGCGACGTCACCGAACGCCCGGAGGCGGTCGAGGCCGGTGTGGTGACGCTGGTCGGCACCACGCCTTCGCGCATTGTCGAGGCGGTCAATGCGGCACTGGCACAACCACCGCACCCGACCCACTTCGATCCCGATGCCAGCCCTTACGGCGATGGCCGTGCCAGCGCGCGCATCGTCGCCGCGCTGCGTGGCACGCCCCTTCCCGAATTCTCGCCTGGCCTCCGCAGCGGCGGTGCCGCCCACTCCCATCCACGCGAAGTGACGCCATGACCCAGACCGGCCGCTCTCCCCTGCTTGCATCCGCCGCCGCGTTCGTCCTGTCGGGCGTGGTTGGCAGTGCCCATGCCGCCGACAGCGTCGCCGGCCAGTTCGCCGAATGGAGCGGCGACAGCACGGTCAACCGGCAGATGACCCTGCGCGAACTCGGTTTCCGCCAACCGCTGGTGCTCAGCGGGCAGGAGAGCCAGCGCGAGGTCTACCTGCCGGTGCCGGCTGGCGTTGCCACCCGCGATGCACAGCTGCAGCTCGATGGGCGCTATGTACGCGGGCACGCTGGGCGTACCTCGGGCTTGTGGTCGGTGGATGGCGATCCAATCGCCGCGCGCTCGATCACCGATGCCCAGGGCGATGCCAGCCAGCTGCTGGCCATCGATGGCGAACCCCGCCAGAACGGCTTCGTGCGGGTCGGCGTCGGCTGGTGGTCGATCGTGTCCGACTACCAATGTGCCGACCAGAGCGCGCCGGCCAACGTGCTGCGGCTGTCGCCGGACTCGCGTTTCAGCTACCGCTTCGACGGCCGCGCCGTGGATACCGTGGCCAAGGCGTGGGGCGCGCTGCCCCCGCAGGTGCGCCTGCTGGTGGATGGCAAGGCACTGCAGGCGCCCGCCTACGATGCGGCCTGGCGCATCGGTACCGCAATGCAGGCCGGTGGCAAGCAGGTGCAGGTGGTGGCGCTGCCCAAGGTTGGTGACCGTGTCGACCTGACCGGCATCAGCATCCCGGCCAGCCTGCAGGGCGTGCCGGCCTATGCCGCGCTGGCCGCGGGCGAGCGGGCATACGCGATCAAGGATCTGGCCGAAGTCGGTGCGCTGCTGTCGCTGCGGGACAGCGGGCCGTTGGCCGCCGATGTGATGATCGGCAGTGATGCGCTGCGGGCCGGCGTGCGCGCGGCGCTGGATGCGCTGGCCGCACAGGTTGCCACCACTGGCGCCGACGCGGGCACGGCGTTCGCCGCGTGGCGCGGTACCGACATGGGTGGCCTGGAAAAGCCCGCGACCAGCGCCTCGGTCAGCGTGGTGGCCGTTGCCGGCCGTCCGACGCTGGTGGTCGACCCGGCGGCGGCGGGCAAGGTCGCCGGGTTGTTCGCCGAACAGTGGCGCAGCTATGCGCTGGGCCGCAGCCTGCAGGTCAGCGCAGCGGGCACGCCGAAGCTGGACGGTGACCAGGTGCTGCTGAGCCGGCTCGGCAACATCGCCGGCACGATGGATGTCGTCACCCGCGCGGACCGCAGCGCCACCTTCGACCTCGGCGCGCTGTCGGCCGATGGGCGCCTGCCCGAAGAGGTGGTGATCGACGTCTCGGCGGCCCCCAACGCGGCCGGGCAGGGCGCGGTGGCCACCATCCATTTCAACGATTACCTGCTGGGGGGCAAGGTGTTGTCGGCCAACGGCCAGCCGCAGCGGCTGGTGGCCAAGGTGCCGGCCTATGCGCTGTCGGCGCGCAACGAGATCCGGGTCAGCTTCCTGCGCCAGCCGGCACGCCCCTATTGCCACGATCCGGCCACCGCCTATCCGGTATCGGTCCTGCCCAGCAGTCACCTGACCCTGGCCAAGCGTTCGCTGGGCAGTGATTTCGTCGGTGCCAGCAGCCAGCTGTCACGCGGCAACCAGGTGTTCGTGCCCGCCACGTGGCTGCAGGATGCGCCGGCATCGCTGCGCAAGGTGATCGCGGTGGCCAGTGCAATGGGCGCCTCGCCGGAGGCGTCGGCGCTGAAGGTGGTCGATGCCGGTGCGGCGGTCAGCCCGGGTACGCCGTGGCTGGCCTTCGGTGTGGCGCCGTCGGGTGTTGATGTGGCCGGCCTGAAGGACGGCCACCTGCTGATCGGCGGGAAGCCGCAGCCGCTGCTGGATGTCGGCGGCCTGGATCGCGCTGCGGTGGTGCAGGTCGGCACCTCCGGCGGCCAGCTCGGGGTGCTGTACAGCGACCTGGGCGCACAGGCACCGTCGTTCGGCGCACCGTTCCGGCTGCTGCGCGGTGATCTTGCGGTGCTCGACGGCACTGATGCCGTGCGCGAGTTCGATCGCCAGGATCCTTACGGAAGCCGCGTTGCCCAGGATGGCAATCCGCAATCGAAGTGGGAACGGCACATGGTCTGGTTGCTGCTGCTGGTCGGCGTGATCGTGTTCGCGCTGCTGGCCGCCCGCGTCACCCAGGTGCGCCGCCGCAAGTCCGCCAACACAGGGCACTGATCCACCGTGGACGGTCTGTTCTGGAACATCCAGCTGGCCAACTATTACGCCGCCCTGGAAACCACGGCGGCGGCGGTGGCCGTGCTGATCCTGATCTCCAGCCTCGATGACCTGTTCATCGATGTCTGGTACTGGGTGCGCGAGAGCTGGCGCGCGCTCACCATCAAGCGTCGCGGAGCGTACCGGCCGCTGACCCAGGAAGACCTGATGCAGCGGCCGCAACAGCCGCTGGCGATCATGGTGCCGGCGTGGATGGAATACGACGTCATCGCGCAGATGGTGGAGAACATGATCAACGTGCTCGACTACCGCGAGTACGTCGTGTTCGTCGGCACCTATCCCAACGACCAGCAGACCATCGACGAAGTGGAGCGCATGCGCCGCCGCTACAAGCGCCTGCGCCGCGTGGAGGTGCCGCACGACGGGCCGACCAGCAAGGCCGATTGCCTGAACTGGTTGATCCTGGCCATCTTCGATTACGAGAAGCGCCACGACATCGAATTCGCCGGGGTGATCCTGCACGACAGCGAGGACGTGCTGCACCCGATGGAACTGCGCTTCTACAACTACCTGCTGCCACGCAAGGACATGATCCAGTTGCCGGTGACCTCGCTGGACCGCGAGTGGTACGAACTGGTGGCCGGCGTCTACATGGACGAGTTCGCCGAATGGCACGCAAAGGATCTGGTGGTGCGCGAGAGCGTGTCCGGCATGGTGCCCTCCGCGGGCGTGGGTACCTGCTTCTCCCGGCGCGCGCTGCTGGCGCTGAGCGCGCAGACCGACAACCAGCCCTTCAATACCGACAGCCTCACCGAGGATTACGACGTCGGTGCGCGGCTGGCGGCGATGGGCATGCAGTCGATCTTCGCCCGCTTCCCGGTGCAGTTCCGCGTGCGCCGTCCGTCATGGTTCGGCTGGGGGCCGGTGTGCGAGCGTACCCAGCAGATGGCGCTGTGCGTGCGCGAGTACTTCCCCGACAACTTCCGTGCCTCGTACCGGCAGAAGGCGCGGTGGGTGCTGGGCATCGGCCTGCAGAGCTGGGAGTCGCTGGGCTGGCGTGGATCACTGGCCACCAAGTACCTGCTGGCGCGCGACCGCAAGGGCATCATCACCTCGTTCGTCAGCATCATCGCCTACATCATCTTCCTGCAGCTGCTGCTGTTCTGGCTGTTGAAGATGACCGGGCTGTGGACGATGCAGTTCCCCAGCGTGTTCCAGGCCGGTACCTGGCAGATGAATGTCGCGCTGCTGACCACCGCAGCGCTGGCGACCCGGGTCGTGCAGCGTTTCTACTTCGTCAACCGGCTGTACGGCTGGGAGCACGCGCTGATGTCGATCCCGCGCATGGTGGTCGGCAACATGATCAATTTCATGGCCACCGCCCGTGCCTGGAAGGTGTTCCTGGCCTACCTGCTGTTCGGCAAGCGCATGGTCTGGGACAAGACCATGCACGACTTCCCCGATGCGGCGCAGCTGGTGCAGACCCGCAAGCAACTGGGTGAGCTGTTGACCACCTGGCAGGCGGTGGAACCCGAGCGCCTGCAGCAGGCGCTGGACCAGCAGCAGGCAGGCCGCCAGCAGCCGCTGGGCCGCATCCTGCTCACCCAGGGCTGGCTGGATGACGAGACCCTGGCCGAGGCCATCGCGTTCCAGGGTGACCTGCCACGCGCGGTGATCGACGTGGATTACCTGCGTGCCTGCCAGTTCCCGGTCAGTGCCGATGCCTGCGTGCAATGGCGCATGCTGCCGCTGCCGCCGCGCCAGGAAGGCACCCTGCGACTGGCCGTGGCCAGTCCGCTGCCCGAGGACGCCGTGGCATTGCTGAAGCAGGAAACGCGCAGCGAGCACATCGAACAGAGCATTGCCCGCGAAAGCGAGATCAACGCGGGTCTGCGCCTGATCGGTGGCGAACGGCAGTGGCACCTGGACAACGTGCCATTGCTGGGCGACCTGCTGGTGGAAATGCGCCTGATCGATCACGCACGCTTCGAGATCGCACTGGACGACTACATGCCGCAGCGCGACGGTCGCATCGGCGACTACCTGGTCAAGCAGGGCATCACCACCGATGAGGCCGTGGCCCAGGCCATGCAGGAGCAGCGCCGGCGTGCGGCCACGCTGCAGTCGCCGCCGCCCGGAGCCTTGCCGGCATGAAGACCACGCTGCTGTCCACCGTCATTGCCGTGGCACTGGCCACGGCCGCCGCGCCGGTGATGGCGCAGGCCGAGGTGCCACTGCCGCTGTCCGGTGCGGCCTACCGCATCGCCGAGCAGGCGTTTGCTGCCTATGAACGTGGCGATTACCCCACGGCCTACCGGCAGTCCAGCGAAGCGATCCGGCTGCGCCCGGACGTGGTGCGGCTGCGCCTGCTGCAGATCTATGCGCTGCAGAAGCTTGGTCGTGGCGCAGAAGCGCAGCAGCAGGCGCGCCGTGCGCTGGACGCGGGGATGAAGGATCCGGCCTTGCCTGCGCTGGCCGCCGCGCCCAGGACGACCACAGGTGCAGCGCGTAGCACAGCGGTGCCGCGTGCACCCGCAACGGTGGCCGACCGTAACAACCGGCAGGCCTACATGCTGGCAACCGAAGCCTATGCGGCCTACGACGCCGGGCAGATGGGTGTCGCCGCCAGCAAGGCCGAACAGGCGTTCCGGCAGCAGCCGGAACAGGGCGCATGGGCCCTGCTGTGGGTGGCGGCGCTGGAGGCACAGCAACAGCCCGAACAGGCCGACGCCGCCATCGGCACCGCGCTGCAGTTGGGTGCACCGAATGTCGAAGCGCTGCGCGCGCGGCGCGTGACACTGGGCCGCCAACGCGCGCTGCTGCAGGCACAGCAGGCCTATCAATTGCTGTCCGCAGGCGAGGATGCCGCCGCCATTGAGCAGGCGCACGCCGCCGTGGAACTGGCACCCGACGTTGCTTCATACCGGTTGCTGCTGATCACCGCGCAGCTGCAGGGCGATCAGCTGGCCGACGCTGAGCACAGTGCTGATCAGGCATTGCAGGTGGACGCCAACGATCTCAATGCCCGGGTGATGCGTGGCTATCTGCGCCAGCGCCAGGGCAGTACGCTGCGGGCCAATGAGGATTTCGATGCCGCGCTCGCCACGCCGGGATCAACCGCGCAGCAGCGCAACGTGCGGCTGCTGGCGGTGGATGCGGCGCTGGCCGCAGGTGATCGGGTACGCGCAGCTGCACTGCTGGCACCGTTGCAGGCGGCGCTACCGGCAGTTGAAGGCGATGCACGGACACGGCAGCTGCTGCAGCAGGGCATCGAGCAGCGCAGCCGGGCGACCCGTGCCAGTCGCGAGCCTCCCCGCATCAGCGCCGAGGCCTACCCGCCACCGGTCCAGCACTGCCCGTCCGGTGACAGCGGCAACGTCTGCGAACTGGTGCCGGCCGATCTGCAGGGGGATGGCGGTGCCGCACAGCGTGCCTACGCTGCCTACGCGCGCCAGGATTACGCCGATGCCATCGGTGAGGCACGGCAGGCCGTGCAACTCGCACCGGACGACGCGAACCTGCAACGCCTGCTGACCACCACGCTGGCGGCGGGCAACCGTGCCCAGCAGGACGAAGCGCGGCAGCGCCTGGATACGGCACTGGCACAGCGTCCTGATGACGCGGGTGCACTGATGCAACGCGGCTACCTCAACCAGAAGGCCCACGAACCGGCGCGCGCACTGGCCGACTTCCGTGCCGCCGAGGCCACCGGAAAGGCACCGAAAAGCGTAGTGCTCGACCAGGCCTACGCCAGCGCAGCCATCGGCGACCATCCGCAGGCGGTGATGCTGCTGCGCAGCGCCATTGATCGCGCCGATGCCGGTGAGCTGCCACTGGATGCGCACCAGCGCTACAACGTACGCAATGCCATCGCCAATTACTCGCGCGAGTGGGGCGTGATCGCCTCGGCGGGTTTCCGTGGTGCTCGCCAGGCGGCGACCAATGTCGGCGGTGCGGCGATCAGTACGCCCGGCGATTCGGTGTTCAGCACGCTGGAGGCGTTCTGGCGGCCCCCGGCCTTCAACGACCAGCATGGCACGCTGGAACTCTACGCGCGCCTGCTCAACACGCTGTACGACGAGGGTGGCACTTACGAATCGATCCGCGCGGTGGACCCGTGCACCGGCGAATCAACGCCGGATGCGCGTGCACGCGCGGAGCGCCTCAGCCACTCGCGTTCCACTACCGGCTGGCCCTCCACAATCGCGTCCTTCGGCATGCGCTACGCGTTTGGCCAGAGCGGTCTGAGTGCTGGCATCGAGCGCCGACAGTTCCTCGGCAGTGCAACCCGCCAGGGCGAGGTCTACCCCGAGTCGGCAGCGGTGCAGTGCCGCCTGCAGCTGGCCCTGAACCGGCCACTGGAAGCCAGCACGCTGGCGCGCTACCGGCTGGCCAGTGGTTCCGGTGGCTGGATGTCCTACCTGACCTATGGCTACTACCATGGCACCGATCTGCGCACCGATGTGAACCAGTGGTGGATGGTCAGTGGCTACGCGCAGGGGGGATACACCTGGGACGACAACGGTGCCACCTTCACCCTCGACGCGCTTGATGCCAACGGCACGCCGGTGCGGCGCCTGGGTGAGGCCAATAGGCGCCTGCATCGCGAACAGTGGTTCGCTGCCGGTGAACTGCGCGCCGGGCGCAGTTTCCGCTTCGGTGCAGGGCAGACGCATTGGGTGGTCACACCCTATGTCGTGGTGGGTGCCGATTGGCTGGACCAGCGCTCGCGCGTGCGCGACATCCGTTATCCGCCCTTCCCGGCGCAGTCGTTCGCGCTCAACGATACGCAGCGCAGCTGGTCACTTGGCGCAGGGCCGGGCGTGGGCGTGCGTTACGGGTTCCGCGAGGACCACTACAACACGCCGCGTTCCTACCTGGACCTGACCGTGCAGTACCGCTTCGCGATCGGTGGCGGTGATACACAGCGGGCCAAGGGCCTGTTCGCTACCGCCATCCTCTACTATTGACGCAGGCCCCAGCGTCGCCGCAGCGCTGTGGCCTGCGGCGTGTCCTGGGTCAGCCATGGCTCCAGTGCATAGACCAGCACGTGCTGTGCGCCGCTGTCGCGTGCCCATGCCAACTGCCGCTGGATACGCGCGGCATCGGCGGTTTCGCCCTTGAATCCGCTGCCATCAGCGGCGCTGCCAGGCAGTTCGCGGAACAGTTCGACGATCGCATCGAAACCGATGCCGTGTGCATGGAAATGATCGAGCAACGGCTGGAGCTGCTGCACGTTGCCGGCACCGGCCACCCCCACGCCATCCTGCACCATCGGCCGTAGCGTGGCCTGTGCCAGCACCGCCTGCCACAGCGTGACCAGGTTGCCATCGGTCTGCAGGCGGCTGAAGTAACAGGAGATCGCACAGTCACCGCCGCGCGTGCTGGCGGCCTGCACCAGCCCGTGCAGCCACTGCGCCAGCCATTGCTGGCGGGCCGGATCGGCCCAGTGGTACTGCTCCAGTTCGTAGGGCAGGTACCAGCCCCCGAAGGCCGGCTGCTGCGCCCAGGGTGCCTGTGCCAACCAGCGGCGTGCGTACGCCAGGCTCTCGGCCAGGAAGGCCTTCAGCGTGGCGTCGTCCGCGGCGATGGCCTGCCACCAGCGTTGCTGGAAGGGCAGGCCGACGCGGATGCGGATGCCGTTCTCGCCGGCGGCGGTGAACAGCTGCTGCAGGCTGCCGTCGGGCAGTGACCAGTCGCCGTCG
Source organism: Stenotrophomonas sp. GD03877 (assembly GCF_029840555.1). NCBI lineage: Bacteria > Pseudomonadati > Pseudomonadota > Gammaproteobacteria > Lysobacterales > Lysobacteraceae > Stenotrophomonas > Stenotrophomonas sp. GD03877. The sequence goes on from NZ_JAOCCT010000001.1 coordinate 43,589, forward strand.
CTGCCACCGACGATGCCGGTCCATTGCAGCACCAGCTGACGGCAGCCCAGGGTATGCGCAAGCTTCAAGGATCGCTGCCAGTCGGCCAGGCCCCATTGCAGGTGGCTGCGCCACGGCTGCAGGAAGGTGCCATCGACCTGCACCGGCAGCGAGCAGCCGGGCAGGGTGGCGAGCGTAGCGGCCAACGGCGCCAGCACTGCCGCGCGCAGCAAGCGACGGCGCAACGGCGAAGAAGGATCCGCGGGAAGGTCGGGCCGAACCATGCCCGCATCATCCCAGAGCGCCGTGCGTGGCGGGTGAACCCCGCGTCCGGTAGTCCCGGTCGCGGGCCGAAGCGTGCTCTGGTAGCGCCGGCCGCTGGCCGGCATCGCCTACCGCTTATTCCAGCGCGTAGCGCAGGGTAAACAGCACCGCCACCAGCCACACCGCCGGATGCACTTCGCGCCAGCGCCCGGTACCGGCCTTCAGCGCGGCATAGGCAATGAAGCCGAACGCCAGGCCGTTGGCGATCGAGTAGGTGAACGGCATCGCCAGCGCACAGAGTGCGGCTGGCACCGATTCGGTCAGGTCGCTCCAGTCCACTTCCACCAGCTCACGCAGCATCAGGCCAGCCACGAACAGCAGTGCCGGCGCGGTGGCATAGCTGGGCACCATTGCCGCAAGCGGCGAGAACAGCAGCGCCGCCAGGAACAGCGCCGACACCACCAGCGCGGTCAGGCCGGTGCGGCCGCCCACCTGCACGCCCGAGGCGCTTTCGGCAAAGGCCGTGGTGCTGCTGGTGCCAAGCATCGAACCGGCCACGATCGCGGTGCTGTCGGCCAGCAGCGCACGGCCGAAACGCTTCTGCGCGCCCGGCAGCTTCAGCAGGCCGGCGCGACCGACCACGCCGTACAGCGTGCCGGTGGCATCGAACACTTCCACCAGCACGAACACCAGCACCACCTGCAGCAGCACTGCGATCGGTGCGCCGCCGTCATGGTGCAGCAGGCCCGGCAGGTCCAGCTGCAGGAAGGTGGGTGCGAGGCTCGGCGGCAGCGAGACCAGGCCCTGGTACTGCACGTCGCCCAACGCCCAGCCCGCGCCGGTCACCGCCAGGATGCCGATCAGGATCGCACCGCGGATGCGGCGTGCTTCCAGCACCGCGATCAGCAGGAAGCCGGCCAGTGCCAGCAGCGGCGGCGCCGTGTTCAACGGGCCCAGCGCCACCAGCGTGTCTTCATTGCCGACGATCACGCCGGACTTCTGCAGCGCGATGATCGCCAGGAACAGGCCGATGCCGGCCACGATCGCCGAGCGCAGCGACGAGGGGATGCCGGACACCAGCCATGCGCGCACGCCGGTCAGCGACAGCACCAGGAACACCAGGCCGGAGATGAACACCGCACCCAGCGCCTGCTGCCACGGCAGGCCAGCGGCACCGACCACGGTGAAGGCGAAGAACGCGTTCAGGCCCATGCCCGGTGCCATGCCCACGGGGAAGTTGGCGGCCAGCGCCATCACCGCCGAACCCAGCGCCGCAGCCAGGCAGGTGGCCACGAACACCGCGCCCGCGTCCATGCCGGTGGTGCCGAGGATCTCGGGGTTCACGAAGACGATGTAGGACATCGTCAGGAAGGTGGTGACACCGGCCAGCAGCTCGGTACGCACGGTGGTGCCGTGCTGCTGCAGCTGGAACAGGCGCTCGAACAGGGACATGGGGAATCTCGACCCGTTGGTGGTGGGTACCGACCGTTGGTCGGTACGCCTTGAAGCGTCACCACCAACGGTGGTGACCTACCGAAAGGAGAAAGGCCGCGCGAGCGCGGCCTTTCCGGTTGCCTTATTTCAGCGCCTTGAAGCGCAGGCGCTTCGGCGCAGCGTCGTCGCCCATGCGGCGGCGCTTGTCTTCTTCGTACTCGCGGTAGTTGCCCTGGAAGAACTCCACGTGCGAGTCGCCTTCGAACGCCAGGATGTGGGTCGCGATGCGATCCAGGAACCAGCGGTCATGCGAGATGACGAAGGTGTTGCCCGGGAACTCCAGCAGCGCATCTTCCAGCGCACGCAGGGTTTCGATGTCCAGGTCGTTGGACGGTTCGTCGAGCAGCAGCACGTTGCCACCCTGCAGCAGGGTCTTGGCCATGTGCAGGCGGCCACGCTCACCACCGGACAGCGAACCGACCATCTTCTGCTGGTCCTGGCCCTTGAAGTTGAAGCGGCCGATGTAGGCGCGCGACTGGATCTCGATGCCGTTGATGTTGAGGATGTCCAGGCCGCCGGCGATTTCCTGGAAGACGTTGTGGTTGCCTTCCAGCGCGTCGCGGCTCTGGTCCACGTAGGACAGCTTCACGGTCGGGCCGACCACGATCTCGCCGGTGTCCGGCTTTTCCTGGCCGGTGATCATCTTGAACAGGGTCGACTTACCGGCACCGTTCGGGCCGATGATGCCGACGATGGCGCCGGCCGGCACCAGGAAGCTCAGGTTGTCGAACAGCAGGCGGTCGCCGAACTTCTTGGAGACGTTCTTGAACTCCATCACCGCGTTGCCCAGGCGCTCGCCCGGCGGGATGAAGATTTCGTTGGTCTCGTTGCGCTTCTGGTAATCGACCGACTGCAGTTCTTCCAGGCGGGCCAGACGGGCCTTGCCCTTGGTGCGGCCACCCTTGGCGTTCTGGCGCGACCACTCCAGTTCCTTCTGGATCGCCTTCTGGCGGGCCTTTTCCTGGTTGTCTTCCTGCTTCAGGCGCTCGTCCTTCTGGGTCAGCCAGTCGGTGTAGTTGCCCTTCCACGGAATGCCGCGGCCGCGGTCCAGTTCCAGGATCCATTCGGCGGCGTTGTCCAGGAAGTAGCGATCGTGGGTGACCGCCACCACGGTGCCGGTGTAGCGCGCCAGGAACTGTTCCAGCCATTCCACCGACTCGGCGTCGAGGTGGTTGGTCGGTTCGTCGAGCAGCAGCATGTCCGGCTTCTGCAGCAGCAGGCGGCACAGGGCCACGCGGCGCTTTTCACCACCGGACAGCTTGCCGACCACGGCATCCCACGGCGGCAGGCGCAGCGCATCGGCGGCCACGTCCAGCTGGTTTTCCAGGGTGTGTGCGTCGCCAGCGGCCAGGATCGCCTCCAGGCGCTCCTGTTCCTTGGCCAGCGCGTCGAAGTCGGCGCCTTCCTCGGCGTAGGCGGCGTACACCGCTTCCAGCGCGGCCTGGGCCTGCAGCACTTCGCCCACGCCTTCCTCCACCGCTTCACGCACGGTCTTGGTCGGGTCCAGCTCCGGTTCCTGCGCCAGGTAGCCGACCTTGATGCCCGGCTGCGGGCGGGCTTCGCCCTCGAAATCGGTGTCCACGCCGGCCATGATCTTCAGCACGGTGGACTTGCCGGCGCCGTTCAGGCCCAGCAGGCCGATCTTCGCGCCCGGGAAGAAGGACAGCGAGATGTCCTTGATGATCTGCCGCTTGGGCGGGACCACCTTGGACACGCGGTTCATGGTGTAGATGTATTGCGAGGACATGCGGTCTCCGTAGGCGCGGCCCTGCGCCCGGTCCGTCACGGGAAGATCCCGTTGCGGCAGCGGGCACAGACTGAAATGGAATACCGCCAATTATAGCCGGAACCGGTTCCGGGCCGCGCCCGGGAAGGGGGCGCCGGGCTGGCCGCCGCCTGAATACTGCGTCACAGTCCTGCAACGGGAAGCGTTTCCAGCCGGAAACGGTTCAGATCGGTTGCGCAATATGGGCTCACCACCCACCCGAGCAGAGGTCTGACATGCGCATCAATCGAGTAATGGCCAGTGCCGTGGCCTCTGTGCTGGCGCTGGGCGCCGTGGCCCCGGCGTTCGCCGACAACGACCATCGCCGCAACCACGACCGCCGCGAATGGCGCGAGGATCGCCGTGAGTGGCGCCACGACCGCCGTGACTGGGAGCGCGACCGCCGCGAGGCCCGGCGCGACTACCGCCAGGATCGCCGCGAGTGGCACCGTGATCATGACCGCTACTACCGCCCGGCACCGCCGCGTGTGGTGTACCGCCCGGCCTATGGCCCGGGCTATGGCTGGAAGGTCGGCCATCGCTACCGCGACTATTACCGCGGCCCGATCTATGTGGTGAACGACTACCCGCGCTATCACCTGCGTCGCCCGCCCTACGGGCACCACTGGATCCGCGATGACCGCGGCAACATGCTGCTGGTTGCCATCGCCACCGGTGTGATCGCCCAGTACGTGCTCAGCAACCGCTGAGTCGGCGGTCATATCCGCGCATGGCGTGGATCTACCGGCACGGCGGGGCAGCGCAATCGAAACCATACGGGGCCGGATTCCTTCGGGGATGCCGGCCCCGTCCGTTTCGGCCCCAGCAGGTCGGTGCGGGGCTACAATCGGGGGCTGAGCCGTACCCCCTTTTCCCTGCCTGCTGGAGTACCCGATGTTCCCGCGTGACGTCCGCATCGAATCCTACGATCCCGAACTGGCCAAGGCCATCGCCGCTGAAACCCAGCGCCAGGAAGACCACGTCGAGCTGATCGCCAGCGAGAACTACACCAGCCCGGCGGTGATGGAAGCCCAGGGCAGCCAGCTGACCAACAAGTACGCCGAAGGCTACCCGGGCAAGCGCTACTACGGTGGCTGCGAATACGTGGACATCGCCGAGCAGCTGGCGATCGACCGCCTCAAGCAGCTGTTCGGCGCGGACTACGCCAACGTGCAGCCGCACAGCGGTTCGCAGGCCAACCAGGCCGTGTACTTCGCCCTGCTGCAGCCGGGTGACACCATCCTCGGCATGAGCCTGGCCCACGGCGGCCACCTCACCCACGGTGCCAAGGTGAATGCCTCGGGCAAGCTGTTCAACGCCGTGCAGTACGGCGTGAACGATCAGGGCCTGATCGATTACGACGAAGTCGAGCGCCTGGCCCTGGAGCACAAGCCGAAGATGGTCGTGGCCGGCTTCTCGGCCTACTCGCAGGTGATCGACTGGGCACGCTTCCGCGCCATCGCCGACAAGGTCGGTGCCTACCTGTTCGTCGACATGGCCCACGTTGCCGGCCTGGTCGCCGCAGGCGTGTACCCCAGCCCGCTGGAGCACGCCCACGTGGTCACCTCCACCACCCACAAGACCCTGCGCGGCCCGCGCGGCGGCATCATCGTCGCCAAGGGCGCCGACGAAGACCTGGTCAAGAAGCTGCAGTCGATCGTGTTCCCGGGCATCCAGGGTGGTCCGCTGATGCACGTCATCGCCGGCAAGGCCGTCGCCTTCAAGGAAGCGCTGGAACCGGGCTTCAAGGCCTACCAGCAGCAGGTGGTGAAGAACGCCCAGGCGATGGCCAACACGCTGATCGCGCGCGGCTACAAGATCGTCTCCGGTGGCACCCAGAACCACCTGATGCTGGTCGACATGATCGGCAAGGACGTGTCCGGCAAGGACGCGGAAGCGGCGCTGGGCAAGGCGCACATCACCGTCAACAAGAACTCGGTGCCGAACGACCCGCGTTCGCCGTTCGTGACCTCGGGCCTGCGCCTGGGTACCCCGGCGGTGACCACCCGTGGTTACGTTGAACAGGACTGCGTGGACCTGGCAAACTGGATCGCCGACGTGCTCGACGCGCCGAACGATGACGCCGTGATCGCCCGCGTGCGCGACGCCGTCAGCGCGCAGTGCCGCAAGTACCCGGTCTACGGCTGATCGGGGAGTGGGGTCGGATCCCTTCCCGCAGGGAAGGGCTCTGACCCCAGCATTGGAGTAACCGCGCATGGATGAGCGCCACCTCAAGTATCTGTACACCGCCCTGGCGGTGCTGCTTGGCCTGCCCAGCCTGGTGATGGGCGGCGCGGCAGCGACCATGCTGCTGCTGATGGGGCTGGGCCAGTTCGGTCACGGCACGCTGGCCTCGGTGACGGTGATGCCGCTGTGGGGCCTGGCCGGCATTGCCGGCTGCCTGGCCTGGTTGTGGCTCAGTGCGGGTTTTCTGATGCAGGGGCGTGCTGGGCTGCACGTGCACCGTCTCTGGTGGTGGATGCTGCTGGCGGGCGGTCTCGCCGCCTTGCCCCCGCTGGGGCTGGCGCTGTGGTGGGGCGTCACCGTGCACGCCGAAGGCATCACCCTGTTGCTGCTGGGCCCGTCGATGCTGGTGCCGGCTGCGATGCTGGTGTGGATCAAACGCTGCGCATGACGTGGCCCATGGAAGGACATCGAACGCATGGATGAGCGTCTGCACAAACGCTGGATGGCGATCGCCGGCCTGCTGGCAGGCCTGCCCACCGTGGCGGCAGGCGGCACGGGTGCCGTGCTGGGGCTGATGGTCGTATGGGATGGCAAGTACCTGACAGGCGACGAGCACACACTGTTGCTGCTGTGGTCGACCGCCGGAATCATCGGCCTGCTGTCGTGGTTGTGGCTGAGCGGCCTGTTCCTGTGGCGTGGCCTTGCCGGCCTGCGCGATTCCCCGGTTGTCGCCTGGGTGGGGTTGGCGCTGGGGGGGCTGGCCGCATTGGCCGTGGTTGCCGCCACGCTGTACTTCACCTTCAAGCACGGGGAGATCTCGACATTGGCCTTCCTCGGCTTTGGCCCACTGTTGCTGGTGATGGCCGGGCACCTGGTGTGGCTGCGCTGGGCACGCGCAGCCTCGGTGCCGCCGGCACCCGGTTGAGCGCACAGCGCTGACCGCGCTGGAGGCTCTGTTCGGCCGAAATGCAGGCCCTTCCGCGCAGACAGCATTTGCTGCGGGGCCCTTTCTCAGGTACCTTTGCGACGCTGCCATGACCGTGGCAATAGGTACTTCCCTGAGCCAGGCGTTCCATGCATTGCCCCTTCTGCCAACATGCCGATACCCGGGTCATCGACTCGCGCGTCTCCGAAGACGGCGCGACGATCCGTCGTCGGCGTGAATGCGAAGCCTGTGGCGAGCGCTTCAGCACCATGGAAACGGTTGAACTGAAGCTGCCGGCCATCGTCAAGAGCGATGGCACCCGCGAGGCGTTCGACCAGCGCAAGGTCCGCGCTGGCTTCGACCGCGCGCTGCAGAAGCGTGCGGTGGCCGAAGACAAGATCGAAGCGGCGGTACGCGCCGTGGTCCACCAGCTGCGCATCAGCGGCGAGCGCGAAGTGCCTTCGATCAAGGTCGGCGAGTTCGTCATGAACGAACTGCGCAAGCTCGACCACGTCGGCTATGTGCGCTTCGCATCGGTCTACCGCAGCTTCGAGGACGTGGCCGATTTCCGCGAGGAGATCGAGAAGCTGGAACGCGACCTGCCGTCCAGCACCGAACAGCTGCAGCTGCTGGGCGACGTGATTGCCCTGACCAAGAAGAAGAAGGGCTGACCGCCTTTTCCCTGGTAGATGCCAACCTTGGTTGGCACTGATGGCATGGATGCACACCGGCGGCGTTACCATGGCCGCATGACCACCCCGTTCTCCGTCCTCGACCACCTGCACATGGCCAACGCACTGCGCCTGGCCGAGCGTGCCGCCTACACCACCCGCCCCAACCCGATGGTCGGCTGCGTGATCGCCCATGGCGAACGCGTGGTCGGGCAGGGCTGGCACCAGCGCGCCGGTGGCCCGCATGCTGAAGTGTTCGCGCTGCGCGAGGCCGGCAGCGACGCCCGTGGCGCCACCGCCTACGTCACCCTGGAACCCTGCGCGCACTACGGGCGCACGCCACCGTGTGCGCTGGCACTGATCGAAGCGGGCGTGTCGCGTGTGGTCGCGGCGATGCGCGATCCGTTCCCCAAGGTCGATGGCGGTGGCTTCGATCTACTGCGCAATGCCGGCATCGACGTCGCCGAAGGGCTGATGGCGGCACAGGCGCGCGAGCTCAACAAGGGTTACCTGTCGCGCGTGGAGCGCAACCGCCCGTGGCTGCGGGTGAAGCTGGCGGCCAGCCTCGATGGGCGTACCGCAATGGCCGATGGCAGCTCCAAGTGGATCACCGGTGCGGCCGCGCGCGAAGACGTGCAGCACTGGCGCGCACGTGCGGGTGCGATCCTGACCGGCGCCGACACCGTGATTGCCGACGACCCGATGCTGACCGTGCGCCTGGCCGATACCGAGGTGATGCCACCGCTGCGCGTGGTGCTTGATTCACGCCTGCGCTCGCTGGAGTGCAGCCGTGTGCGCGAGGGTGGGGCGCCGACGTTGTACCTGCATGGCGCAGCAGTAAGCGCACCGGATGCGGCCGACGCCGAATTTGCCAGCGTGCCGGGCAGTGGTGGCAGGTTGGATCTTGGTGTGGTGCTGGCCCTGCTGGCCGAACGTGGCATCAACGAAGTGCATACCGAAGCCGGCGCGACGCTGGCCGGTGCCTTGCTGCGCGGCGGCTGGGTGGACGAACTGCTGCTGTATCAGGCGCCCACGCTGCTGGGCGATAACGGTCGTCCGCTGCTGGCCGGCCTCGGCATCGAGGCGATGGACCAGCAGCGGCGGCTGCACGTGGTGGATCAGCGGCAGGTGGGTGAGGACATCCGCTTGTTGCTGCGGTCGTAGCGCAATGACATGCGCCGGGCATTGTCCGGCGCATGTCGTGGGATGGAACCGCCGGGCATGGCCCGGCGCTACCGCTTACCACCTCACGCGCATTCGTCGGTCCACATCATCTCGGCGATCGGGCGCAGTGCCTTGCACTCCTGCGTCATCTCCTCGGCCGACTGCACCTGCGCCTTGGCCTTCAGTTCCTCGGCCATCGCATCCACGCCGCTGATCTGCTCCGGCGCGATCTTCGCCACGCAGGCGCGGTGCTGCTGCAGCAGCAGGTCGCAGCCCGGTACGCCGGTTACTTTCGGCGCGCTGGCGGCCTGTGCATCCTGCATCCAGTCCTCGAACGGCGCCAGCGCACCGGCTACGGTGCCCACCAGATCGTCGAAATTACCGCTGTACCAGTAGCCGTTGTCCTTGGCCGGGTACAGGGTGAAGGTGCCGCTGACCGGCACGCGCGCGCCACTCTGCAGTGCCAGGGTGTAGGCATCGGTGAACTGCTTGCGCGCGGCCGGGCTGGCGTCAGACGCGAGGCTGGCGGCAAACAGCGGGCGGACCTTGCCCAGGTCGGGCAGCTGGCAGCTGTAGGTGATCCGCGCCAGCTTCTGGTCTTCAACGTATTCGTTGTCTTCGACCACGCTCTTGGTCGCGCGGCACTTCGAATCACGCAGCGCCTTGGCATACAGCGCTTCGGTGGCCGCAGCGTCGGACTTGTCACCGGCGCTGGCCAGCACGGTCTGCCACGGCTCGGCCAATGCCTTGGCCAGCGCACCCGGGTTGGGGGTCACGGCGTCCTGGCCTTCGAAGGCCGGCTTCAGTGCGTCGTTGAGCGTGCGCGTGGCGGCCGCGTCGTCTTCCAGCAGCACGCGTGCGTACAGGTCGAAGGCCTGCTCGGGCGTCAGCTGGGCCGGTGCAGCGCTGGCAATCAGCGGGGCGCACAGCAGCACGCTGGCCAGAAGGGTACGGGTGGTGGTCTTCATGACGGTGTTTTCCTGTTCCAGAGGCGCGCAAGCCTAGCGCATCCAGCGCTACTTTCGATGGCGGCCAGAGGTCACATGGCGGTGTACCCCGGCCAAAAAAACGGGCCCCTTGCGGGGCCCGTTCGATCGCACGACGAGGAGCGATCGTTGGATCAGAAGCTGGCGCGCACGCCGGCCGAGTACTGGGTGACGTCACGGTAGCCGGAGATCTCGCCCACCAGACCCCAGGTCCTGGTGAAGTTGATCTGGCCGCCGACGGTGCCGACCCAGGTGCCCTTGAAGTTGTTGCCGCCGTCCATGTAGCCGGCCTTGGCCCAGGCTTCGGTCATGCGCGACGGCTTGCCGCGGATGCCCAGGGTGGCGCGGCCCAGGTTGGTGTGATCCTTGTAGCGGTCGCTGTAGCCGTCGTAACGGTCGGTCAGTTCAGCGCTCTGGCGCACCCAGGCGATATCGGCGGTGAAGTCCAGGCGGTCGGTCCACGGCATGTGGTAGCCGATGCCCAGCTCCGGCTGGTTCAGTTCCAGCTTCAGCGAGCCGTCGCTGTAATGGTAGGTCTTGCTGGTGCGCGACCAGCCACCGAACACGTAGACCTGTTCGGCGATGGCCACGGAGCCACGCAGGTAGCCGCCGTCGACCTTCGGGTCGTCCAGTGCGTTGTCGTCAACCTTGACCTGCGTCCAACCGCCTTCGACGTAGGTGTAGCTCAGGGCGTCGGCCGAAGCCGAGAGCGGGGCGGCGGCCAGCAGGGCGGCCACGATCAGCATCTTGCGCATGGGAATTCCTGTGAATTTCAGTCCTTTGGCGGGCCTGCCCCAGCGGGCTGCCCGTGGCGACCTCATGTCGTCCGGGGTGGAATTTTAATGAAAGTTTTACAAATTGCGAGCGACGGCCGTCACAGCTGTGGCATCCGACCCTGTTCAGCCCGGGCTGGTACACTAGCCACGCCGGTTCGCCGGTACACAAACGTCTTCAGGGCGGGGTGCAATTCCCCACCGGCGGTAGGTGCGCAAGCACGAGCCCGCGAGCGCCCCGGCCTACGGCCGGGGGTCAGCAGATCCGGTCCAATGCCGGAGCCGACGGTCATAGTCCGGATGAAAGAAGACGGTGCCACAGAGCTCATGCCCTGCGCGTGCCTGTTTGCCTTGCGGCGTTTTTCGCTCACTTTTCGCGGAGAACGTTTCTTGTTTACTGGAATCATCGAAGGCGTCGGCCGTCTGGCCGCACGCGAATCCATCGGCGGCGATGTCCGCTTCACCTTCAATGTCGGGAACCTGCCGTTCGACAACGTGCAGATGGGCGAGAGCATTGCCATCAACGGCGTCTGCCTCACCGTCATCGCATTCGACGCCAGCAGCTTCCAGGCCGATGCGTCCACCGAGACCCTGGGCCTGACCACGCTGGGTCAGCTGGGCGAAGGGGCGGTCATCAACCTGGAGCGCGCCATGCGCCCGACCGACCGCCTGGGCGGCCATCTGGTCAGCGGCCACGTCGACGGCCTCGGCAAGGTGCTGTCCATCCACGAAGACGCGCGTGCCCAGCGCTGGCGTTTCGCCGCGCCGGCCTCGCTGCGCCGCTACATCGCCAAGAAGGGCTCGATCTGCGTGGACGGCGTCAGCCTCACCGTCAACGAAGTGGACGATGAAGGGTTTGACGTCGCCCTCATTCCGCACACCGTCGCCAACACCGCCTTCTCCGCCGCAGGCGTGGGCAGCGCGGTCAATCTTGAAATCGATCTGGTCGCCCGGTATGTGGAGCGCCTGATCAGTGTGCCGACCAACGGTCAGCCCCCACAGGGAGATGTCGCATGAATTTCGCCCCGATTCCGGACATCCTGGAAGACATCCGCCTGGGCCGCATGGTGGTCATCGTCGATGACGAAGACCGCGAGAACGAAGGCGACCTGATCATGGCCGCCGAGCTGGTCAAGGCCAGCGACATCAACTTCATGGTCACCCATGGCCGTGGCCTGGTCTGCCTGCCGTTGAACCGCACCCGCGCCGCCGATCTCGGCCTGGCGCCGATGGTGCAGGCCAATACCGCGCAGTTCCAGACCAATTTCACGGTCAGCATCGAGGCCGCCGAGGGCGTCACCACGGGCATCTCGGCGCATGACCGCGCCCACACCATCCGCACTGCGGTGAAACCCAACGCCAAGCCGTCGGACCTGCACCAGCCGGGCCACATCTTCCCGCTGATCGCTCAGCCGGGTGGCGTGCTGACCCGCGCCGGCCACACCGAAGCCGCCGTGGACATGGCCATGCTGGCTGGGCTGGAACCGGCCGGCGTGCTGGTGGAGATCCTGAACCCGGATGGCAGCATGGCGCGCCGCCCGGAACTGGAAGTGTTCGCCCGCGAGCACGGCCTGAAGATGGGCTCCATCGCCGACCTGATCGCCTACCGCCTGGCCACCGAAAAGACCGTCGAACGCGTGGACGAGCGCGAGATCGAGACCGAATTCGGCCCGTTCAAGCTGGTCACCTACCGCGACCGCATCGCCCACGACCTGCATTTCGCCCTGGTCCGTGGCACGCCGGATGCCGACACCCCCACCCTGGTGCGGGTGCAGGTGGAAAACCCGCTGGCCGACCTGCTGCACTGGCGCCGCGACGATTTCGGCGTGGCCGCCACCGATGCCCTGCGTGCGATCGATGCTGAAGGCAGTGGCGTGATGGTGGTGCTGCAGGCCCCGCGTGATGGCGAGGCCCTGCTGGCCCGCCTGCGCCAGCAGCCGGCGCCGGTGGTGCCGGGCAAGGACAAGGACGTGAGCCAGTGGCGCCGCAACGGTGCTGGCGCGCAGATCCTGTCCGACCTGGGCCTGGGCAAGCTGCGCGTGCTGGGCACCCCACGCCGCCAGATCGGCCTGGCCGGGTACGGCCTGGAAGTGGTGGAGACGGTTACCCCGTAACGCGCCCGCTGCGCTCGCCGGGCATGGCCCGGCGCTACCCCGGCGCCCCCTAATCCGGTAGCGCCGGGCCATGCCCGGCGGGTTCCCCAGGCCCCCGCCAGCCACGGCCGGGGCCCATCCACGCTAGAATTACCCCCTTATCGAGTCCCCCAAGCCGCATATGAGCCACTACGAAGGCGATCTTCGCACTCCCGAATCGGCGCGCTTCGCCATCCTGGCCAGCCGCTGGAACGCCCGCATCACCGATACGCTGGTCGCTGGCGCCCGCCAGAGCCTGGCCGGCAACGGCATCACCGAAGCCAACATCGACGTGATCCGCGTGCCGGGTGCCTGGGAGCTGCCGCTGGTGGCCGCGCGCCTGGCCGCCGCCCATGAACACGCCGCCATCCTCACCCTGGGCTGCGTGATCCGTGGCGATACCCGCCACTATGAACACGTGGCCGACCGCTGCGCCGAAGGCCTGATGCGCGTGCAGCTGGACTTCGGCGTGCCGGTGCTGAACGGCGTGCTGGCGGTGGAACGCGTTGAAGACGCCGAGGCCCGCGCAGGCGGCAGCCACGGCAACAAGGGCGAGGAAGTCGCACTCGCCGCATTGGAAATGGTCAATCTTCTGGAGCAGCTGCCATGAACAAGAACACCCAGGGCAAGCCCTCCGGTAAACCCGTCCGCCGCGATGGCGTCGATCCGGTGCTGCGCTCGCGCGCCCGCCGTCGTGCCGTGCAGGCCATCTACGCCTGGCAGATCTCCGGCGGCAACGCACAGTCGCTGATCGCCCAGTTCGCTCACGAGCAGGCCCGCGAAATCGCCGATCTGGCGTACTTCGAGGCACTGCTGCACGGCGTGCTCGACAACCGCCGCGACATCGACGAAGCGCTCGGCCCGTACCTGGACCGCGGCATCGAAGAAGTGGACGCGATCGAACGCGCGGTGCTGCGCCTGGCCGCCTACGAGCTGCGCTACCGCCTGGATGTGCCGTACCGCGTAGTGATCAACGAAGCCATCGAATCGGCCAAGCGCTTCGGTTCCGAACACGGCCACACCTACGTCAACGGCGTGCTGGATCGTGCCGCCGTGGAATGGCGCAAGGTCGAATCGGGTCACTGATCCGGTTCTGCTCGTCCTGGACGGGCCGTGACCTGCGGGGTCGATACCGGCCCTGACTCCGCTTCTGGTGGGTGCCAACCTTGGTTGGCACCGATGCCCGATATCGCCGCCACCCCCACGGGAACGCCCCATGTCCCTGGCTGAATTCGCCCTCATCGACCGCATCCGCGCCCGCACCGCCGAGCGCGACGACATCGTGCTCGGTATTGGCGACGACGCCGCACTGCTGCAGCCACGCCCGAACGAACAGCTGGTGGTCACCGCCGATACACTCAACAGCGGCGTGCACTTCCCGGCCGAAACGCCGGCGTTCGACATCGGCTGGAAGACGTTGGCAGTGAATCTGTCCGACCTCGCCGCGATGGGCGCGCGCCCGGCGTGGTGCACGCTGGCGCTGTCGTTGCCGGAAGCCAGCGAAGACTGGATCGAGGCCTTCGCCGACGGTTTCTTCGCACTGGCCGACCAGCACGACATCGCCCTGATTGGTGGCGACACCACGCGTGGCCCGCTGTCGCTGTCGGTCACTGCGATGGGGCAGGTGTCGCGCGGCCAGGCGCTGCGTCGTGATCGCGCACAGATTGGCGATGACATCTGGGTCAGCGGCACCCTCGGCGACGCCGCCGGTGCGCTGCGGCTATGGCAGCAGGGTGCGCTGAACGTGGCCACCGCCACGCTGCTGGCCGATTACGAAAGCCTGCGCCTGCGCTTGCTGCGGCCGACCCCGCGCGTCACCCTCGGCCTGCGCCTGCGTGCGTTCGCGCATGCGGCCGTGGATATCTCCGATGGGTTGCTGGCCGACCTTGGCCACATCGCGGCACGCAGCGGTGTGCGTGCCGAAGTCGATGCCGATGCGTTGCCGATGTCAGCGGCGCTGCGCGAACTGCTGGGCCGCGATGCTGCCCGTGAGTGCGCGCTGCACGGCGGCGACGATTACGAACTGTGCTTCACCGCCGCCGCCGACCAGCGCGACGCGTTGCACTTCGTTGCCGAATCGCTGGATCTGCCGATCACCCGCATCGGCCGCATCATGGAAGGGCAGGGCGTGCATACCGAAGGCCACGACGGCCCCAGCGGGTACGAGCACTTCGCCGGCTGAGCACGCAGGTCATGCCTGCTGCTGCGCGGCAACCTGACGTTCGATGCTCGCCGCGATCAACGCGATAGCCTCAATGACGATCGCCTTCGACGCCGCATCTGTCGCGCCGGTGCTGCGCAGGGCCTGTTCGGCCTGTTGGCAGCTGCGCGCTGCCGGGGCTTCTCCCAGAAATACCAGCGCGCCGGCGAAGCTGTGCAGCTGATCGATCATGGCCGGTGCATCGGCACTGTCCAGCGCCTGGGTCAACGCCGCGTAGTCGCGATGCGCGGTCTGCAGGAACGCCTCGCGCATCTGCCGCTGAACCGCCTCGCTCACCACCGGAGGTAAGGGTGCCTGTGCCGAGCGATCGAGGTCGAATCCATGCAGCGCGGCCTGCAGCGACGCCAGGTCGAGCGGCTTCAGCAGCAGCTTGGACATGCCGGCCTCGCGCACGCGCTGCGCGTCCTCGGGCATCGCATTGGCGGTGAGCGCGACGATGGGGATGGAGGAGTCATCCGCACGCAGTTTCCGGGCCAGCCCGAATCCGTCCAGGCGTGGCATGTTCAGATCGGTCAGCACGATGTCGAACCGGCCCTCGCGCCAGCGCTGCCACGCCTCCTCACCGTCGGCCGCGAGGGTGACCTGCCAACCCAGCGCATGCAGTTGCCCCAGCGTCACGTCACGGCTGATCACGCTGTCATCCACCAACAACGCGTGACCGCCCGACGGATGCACGTGCTCGACAGGCGCCGGCCGTGGCGGCGTGCCTGCCACGGCGGTGGTCCGGCGTGCCGGAATGTCCAGGTGGAAAACGCTGCCGGCACCCGGGGTGCTACGCACGCCGAGCGTGCCGCCGAGCAGTTCGGCGAAGCGTTGGCACAAGGCCAGCCCCAGGCCGCTGCCGCCGTGCTGCCGTGCCGAACCGGCACCGACCTGCACGAACGGCTTGAACAACACGGCCTGCGCCTCCGCATCGATGCCCGGGCCGGTATCGCGCACCTCCACGTGTAGCCACTCGCTGCCATCGGGCCGCAGCGAGGCATCAACGCTGACCGCCACCGTTCCCGATGCCGTGAACTTCACCGCATTGCCCACCAGGTTGTTGATCACCTGCGCCACGCGGCCTGCGTCGGCCACGTAGGCTGGCCCCAGCGCATCGCCGGTGTGCAGCTCCAGGCGCAGGCCTTTCGCGGTGGCCTGTGGCTCGAACAGTGTCGCGGTCTGCTGCAGCAGCGCACGCGGGTCGAAAGGCGCCGGCTCCAGCGTCATCAGCCCGGCTTCGATACGGGAAAGGTCGAGGGTGTCGTTTACCAGCCCCTGCAGCACATCGGCCGCGCTGCGCGCGCGCGTGACATGCGTATGCGCCGCCGCCGGCATGGTCTGGCGGGCAAGCAGTTCAAGATGGCCGAGCACGCCGCTCAAAGGGGTGCGGATTTCATGGCTGATCATCGCCACGAAGGCGGTCTTGGCCTGGTCCGCAGCCTCGGCATCGTGCTGGGCCTGTTCGGCATGACGCCGTGCATCCAGCAGGCGCTGCTGGGTTTCGGTCTGCGCGGTCACATCGGTCACCGCGCAGACCCAGATCGCCCGCCGCTGGTAGCGCGCGGCGGCCACGATGGATTGCAGGTAGCGCGATGGACCGTGCTCATCCGCGGACGGCGCCTCGAACAGCTGCCCGTGTACCTGGCCGTCAACGCGTTGCACCAGGCGGCCGACCAGCACGTCCATCAGGTTGCCGGCGGTGTCGCCGATCAGCTGCTCCAGTGCCTGGTTGTGCAGGATCACCTGCCCGCTCTGCTGGTCGAGCAGGCACAGGCCGACCGGCGACGTTTCGATCAAGGTGCGGCTCAGCGCTTCGCTTTCATGCACCCTCGCGGCTTCTTCCAGCGCCGGCCGCAGCACGCGCCGGTCCACCAGCAGCAACAGCGTCCACAGTGCGGCCAGCAGGGCGGTCAGGGCCAGCCCACCGCCGAGCAGATAGGTCTGCTGCGCCGTCCAGATGTCGGTCCAGCGGTAGAGCCGCAGCAGCGTCCAGTCGATGCCCTGCAAGGGTGCGGACATCACGAAGGCACGGCCGGCAGGCAGTGCCAATAGCGTAGGCCGGGGCGATGGCGCGGCGCGCAGCGCAGGCCCGGAAATCGCAGCGTCCGCAGCACTGCGCAGAACATCGTTTCCCTGCCGGTCCAGCACCACCCACATTCCCGGGCTGGCCTCCTCCAACCGCTCGCGCAGGCCTTGAAGCGGTTCAAACGTCAGCCGGTTGATGAAGGGGGTGCCATTGCTGCGCAGGCGCATCTGGGTGACCAGTGCATCCTCGCCGGTGAACGGATTGCGGCCGAAGTAGGCGCGCAGCCGGCCACTGTCCAGTTGAAGCTCGGAGTCCGCACCCGCTGACTGCCAGCCGGCATCGGCGGTCTGTGCCAGCGCGGCCAGTGCCTGTTCACGGGTAGGCACCTTCATGTGCTGCAGCAGCTGCGCTTCATCATGCAGCCCGGCGATCGCAAACAGGCGCCCTTCCGGTTCGAAGGCGAAGGAGATCAAGGAAGTGGGCGAATCCTGCGCCGCTACGGTGGCGGCCATGTACGCCGAATAGGTCTGCACCATGCCCAGGTACGCCGCCTCCGCCTGTGGCGGAAGACGGCCCTCGCGCGGGGACAGCGCCAGCCAGGGGACGGACAGGGCGCCGGGTGCCACCACGCCGGCCTGGCCATCCTGTGCTGAAAAGCGGGCAGCAACAGGCAGGCCACCGGCCACCAGTGCGGTTTGCTGGGTAGCCCACAGCATGGCGTTGGTGTTCAAGCTGGCCACGTAGGCCCGCCTGCGCTCGCCAATGTAGCGATCCACCGTCTGCTGGCCGCGCTGCAGCGCCTCGCGCTCGTTGAGGTGCACCGTTTCCAGCCGCAGCCACAGCGCCGCGCAGCCGGCGGCCAGGAGAAGCAGGGTCAAGATGGCACCGCCGCCGAACAGCAGCCGGCGCTGCAGGCCTTGCAGGGTGGCAAGCACGGAGCCCGGGGGTGACGCCATGGTGCGAACCTGGGTTGTGAGGCTGTGGCGTGCAGCGTGACGCGTATGCCACCCTCAGTGCAAGTCATTGCCGGAGCACTGCGGAAGCCCGATCTACGTTTACCGATCAACGCGCGCCTCGGCCTCACGGGGCGTGCCGTAATCATCCAGCCATTTGAACGCCACCGTTGCGGGCATCGCTGCACCTTCCGGCAGCGCATAGCGCACCTGTGCCCCCGGCGCGATCATATCCACGTCCACGCTGCGGCCATCGGCCAGCGTCAATGAACTCAACGAGACGTGGTACGCGCTCGGATTGCGAACCCGCAGGCCATCACCATCGGCAGACCACTGCAGCGTGGCCGCTGCATCGCGTGCACTGCCCGGCAGCCCGGCCGGGCGATGGAACAGCTTCACCCGCGTACGCACCGCGAACTGCAGCAGGTTCTTGCTACTGGCATCGCTGGGCTTGGGCGGAATGTCCAGCAGATTGAAATAGAACACCGATTCGCGATCGGTTGGCAGCGGTGACTCCGACGGGCGCGGTGCGTAGGTGACGCGATATGCCTGGCCCTGCTTCGGTTGTAGCAGTCGCGGCTCGGCGGGTGTCAGCCGGAACGGCGTGCGTACGCTCTCCGGGCGCGACTGGCTGTCGCCGTCATCGATCCACACCTGGGTCATCGCCGGCAGTTCACCCACGTTGCTCGCCCTGACCGTTACGTCGCGACCCTTGCTGGCGTCGTGAACGATGCGCGTGCCCTGCAGTGTCACCGCGGCCGATGCCGGCAGCGCTACCGACACGGCCAGCAGCGCGCATATCCACGTCCTGGCGCGGAGTTTCATGGTCAACCTCATTCAAGGGTGCAGGCCAGCGCAGCGTGGCGCTGGCCTGCCGGAAGCGGATTACTTGTAGAGCACCACGAAGTCGCCCGAAGCGTTAGCGGTGCCTGCCTGCGCGTTCTGCGCCGGTGAGGCGTACCACGCGCTGTAGTCCAGCTGGCCGCTGCCACCGGCGGCGATGGTCACCCACACGGCCGGGTCCTCACCGATCTTCTGCTGGTTGCCCGCAGCGTCGTACAGGGCCACGCCAACATTGGCTGCAGAAGACGCCGCGGTCAGTGCCAGGTTGCCGGTGCTGCCATCGGGCGTGCCGCCAAAGCGCACACCCACATCCTGCGATGTACCCGAACCGGAGCAGTCCAGGGCGATGGTGAAGTTCTTCTGGCCGGCGCGGGTGCTGGCGTTGACCGAGGCCAGGTCCACCTTGCCCATCGGCACGGTGATGGTGCCACCGGTGGAGCCCACCGAGCAGGTGGAGGTCATCAGTTCGCCGGTGATTTCCAGCGATTCGGCAGACACCGACGGCGCGGCGATGGCGAAGACGGAAAGGGACAGCAGGCGGAGCGTCAGGGACATGACAGTTCTCAGTTGTGGAATGAAGGCACGCAGTGGCCGCCCACGGCAGCCAGCGCGGCCAGTTTCGACGCGCGCGCCAGGCCACGGAATGCAACAAGTTGCAAATGTGCGTTGACGTTCGCGAACTGCAATTAATCCGATAGAAAGCGGTAGCCGCGCTGCCTAGACTGCGCGGCCTCGATTGGTTGCCGGAAGAATTGCCGTGTGCGCTCCCGCCCTACTTCCCGTCGCTACGTGGCGCAGATCGCGTGCGCCCGGGTTGCTGGTGCTATTGATGGCTGCTGCGATGGCGCTGCAGTCACAGCAGGCCAATGCGAGCTGTGTGAGGTTGAATCCGGGTGATCAGGATCTGACGGCGTCGTTCACCATGCCGAATGTAGACCGGCCGGATACGCGTTACAGAGTAGTCAATGTTGGACGGATCTCTGGCGGCTTCGAATGCACAGCGGGACAAACTGCATTCAACATCGATGCGCCTCTCGCCGGTCTCACCTATGTGCGGGATGTCCAGCTGGACAGCTACCTCTACAAGGTCTACAGCACAGGACCAAGATCGCCACTGATCGGCTTCAGCTTCAGTGTGAGGAGGGCTGGGACGACCTTTGGCGGTCCGCCCATCGAACTCGGCGTTCGCAACCGACACCCCGGGGAGCCTTTGACCAAGACGGAAGCTATGGACGTAGACGTCTACATGGTGATTTTCTTCCGCGGCGGCGCCATGGAGAGCATTCCCATGACCGATCTGGGCACCATCACCTCGTCGGTCGAGAGCGACCCCAGCCAATCGATGCAGCACCACGTGCGGCTGGAGATCACCGTCCCCCCCGTCACCTGCAGCCTCGCCAATGCGTCCCACACCCTCGACGACGTGCTCGCCAACGAGCTAGCCGCCAGCGGCAGCAACGCGAAGGAATCCAGCTTCGACGTCACGATGAACTGCCCGATGGACAACATCGACGTGCAGCTGTCGCTGGCCGACGCCAATGACCCTGGCAGCAGCAACGGCCAGCTCGCACCTGCCCCCGGCACCACCGCCGGCGGCGTGCAGGTGCAGCTGCTACGCGGTGGCCAGCCAGTGCAGTTCGGCCAGGCGTGGTCGCATGGCTGGTCCAGCAAGGGCCAGCAGGCCATCCCGTTCAGTGCACGCTATCTGCGTACAGCCGATCCGCTGGTGCCCGGCGACGTCAAGGGCGAGGCGGTGCTGACCGCCGACTACCGATGATCGCCGTCAATCGTACCCCTGCCGCCACCCGGTCCCTCTGCGCCGCCATCGGTGCGGTGCTGTCGACTGGATTTGCACTGGACGCCACGGCAGCCCCCGTCGAGTTCAGCGAAGGCTTCCTGATCAGCGGCGAAGCCATCGACATGGCGCGCTACGCCAACGGCAATCCGTTGCCGGCCGGCGACTACGCGGTGGATGTGCATGTGAATGGCGAGTACCTGCGCAGCCAGGACATCCGCTTCGTCATCCAGGACGACCCGCAGATCGCGGTGCCATGCCTTTCTCCGATGCTGGTACGCGGGTTGCCATTGAAGCCTGCGTTTCTTGAGGCACTGCCCGCCGAGGAAAGCACCTGTGTGGATCTGCCAGCGCTGGTGGAGGGCGCTAGCACCACCTTTGACAGCGGCGAACTGCAGTTGTCCCTGAGTATTCCGCAAGCGGCCCAGGCCATCGCCGCGCGTGGCTTCGTGGCACCGGAACTGCGCGACGACGGCATCACCGCCGCCTTCATCGACTACAGCGCCAACCACTACCGCAGCCAGGGCAGCGACAGCAGCTACCTCGGCCTTCAGGCGGGCCTGAACCTGGGCGCATGGCGCCTGCGCCACCGCGCGTCGTTCACCCATGGCAGCCAAGGCACCCGCCACGAGGTCATCAGCAGCCATCTACAGCGCGACATTCCGCGCTGGAACAGCCAGCTGCTGCTGGGCCAGGGCAACACCGGTGGCGAGCTGTTCGAAAGCGTGCCGTTCACCGGCGTGCGCGTGGCCAGCGACGAACGCATGCTGCCCGATTCGCTGCGCGGCTATGCGCCGGTGGTGCAGGGCATTGCCGAAGGCAATGCGGTGGTCACCATCCGCCAGAACGGCAGCATCATTCACGAAAGCAATGTGGCGCCGGGCCCGTTCACCATCGAGGATCTGTATCCCACCAACTTCGGCGGCGATCTGGACGTCAGCGTTACCGAAGCCGATGGCCGCGTGCAACGCTTCAGCGTCAACTTCTCCGCTGTACCGCAGGCGCTGCGCGCTGGGTCGTCGCGCTTCGCAGTCACCGCCGGCGAGCTGCGCGACACCGGCAACACGCTGCAGGCGCTGCGCTTCACCGAGGGCACCTACGCGCGCGGCCTGAACAACCGGCTTACCGTGCTGGGTGGCGCGCAGCTGGGTGAGGACTATCGCGCCCTGCTCGCCGGTGCTGCGGTCAACACGGCCATCGGTGCATTCGGTGCCGATGTCACCCATTCGCGCGCCCGCCTGCGCGGCAACGACACCGCCACCGGCAACAGCTTCCGCGTGAATTACCAACGTTACGTGGCGCGCACCGGTACCAACTTCGGCCTGGCCGCGTATCGCTACAGTACGCGCGGCTTCCTCAGCCTCAACGATGTGGCACGCGCGCAGAGCGACGACTGGGGTTACGGCCAGCGCGCCCGCCAGCGCTACCAGGTGAACTTCTCGCAGAAGGTCGGCCAGCGCAGCAACCTGTATCTCAGCGGCGGCCATGTGTCTTACTGGGACAGCGCCCGACGCCGCAACGATTTCCAGGTGGGCTTCCAGAGCACGCTGGGGCGGGTCAACTACGGTGTGTCCGCGCTGCGCTTCCGCGTGGGCGATGGCCGCCAGGACACGCGCTATGCGTTCACCCTCAGCGTGCCGCTGGGCCGTAGCGCCAACGCACCGCGTGCCAGCACCCAGCTCAGCCAGGCCGATAGTGGCAGGCAGTCGCAGCTGGGCATCAGCGGCAGCCTGGGTGAGTCACGTGCGCTGAGCTACAGCCTGTCCAGCGCACAAGGCAATGGACAGAACAGCCATAGTGCTTATGCCGCGTGGCAAGGCAGCCGTGGCAATCTCAATGCCGGCTACAGCCGCAGTGGCGACTACCGCAGCCTGTCGCTTGGCGCATCGGGCAGCGTGGCGCTGCACAGCGGTGGCCTGAACCTGGGCGCTCCCGTGGGCGACGGCTTCGTACTGGTGCAGGCGCCGGGTGCGCAGGGCGCGCGCATCGGCAGCAGCACTGACCTGCGCGTAGCGCGCAATGGCTACGCGCTGCTGCCGCACATCAGCCCCTATCGCTGGAACACCATTGACCTGGATCCCTCCGGCCTGCCGATCGAGGTGGAGCTGCTGCAGACCTCGCAACGTGTGGCGCCCACCGCCGGTGGCATCGTGCGCGTGCCGTTCCAGGTGCGCCGCGAGCGCACGCTGTTCATCGACGCCACCGATGCGCTGGGTCAGCCGCTGCCGTTTGCGGCGGTGGTGCAGAGCGAAGACGGCGCGCCGGTCGGCGCGGTGGGGCAGGGCGGGGTGATCCAGCTGCGCGGTGCGCAGGACAGTGGCAGTTTGATCGTCGACCCCGATGGCAAGCGACGCTGCCGCATCGACTACCGCATGCCCGACGCGCCGGATGCCTACGGGCTGTCGTGGAACCAGGCCGTGTGCGTACCGCAGCCGTTGCCGCCGGAGAGCCTGCAGGCGGGCACGCCGGAGCAGGAAGAGGGCACCGCCCCATGAGTTTCGTCTTTCCTTTCAACGTTCACAGGAGTTCAACCATGTCCCGTTCTCTTCTTCAGGTGATCGCGGTGCCGATGCTGTGCCTGATCGCGTCGGCCGCAGGTGCCCAGACCACCCTCACCATCAGCGGTCGCGTGCTGCCGGGCACCTGCACGCTGGCAGCGCCCACCATTGCACTGGATCCGGTGAAGGCCGATGAGATGACGCCAGGTGCCGCCAACAGCGTGAAGGCAGGTGCGTTGAACTTCACCGGCTGTGTGGGCGTCAGCGGCGCGCGCCTGTCCTTCGATGGCACGGCCGCTGACGGCGACCCGGAGCGCTGGAAGAACACCGCCGCCACCACGCCAGCAACGGGTGTGACGGTCGCGCTGCTGGCTGGCGCGACCGGCAACACCTACCTGAAGAAGGGCGACACCGACATTCCGGTGGCTGTCTCTGGCGCGACGGCGTCCTATCCGCTGCGCGCGGGTTACTTCATTCCCAACACCAGTGGTATCAACGCCGGCAATATCTCCACCGAGATCGTGGTCACCGCCGCCTACGATTGAAAGCCGGTACGGCCCTGTAGCGCCGAGCCCACGCTCGGCTGCTCTTCGATCAGGTTCCGGGCAAGCCGGGCATGGGCTCGGCTCTACAGAAGCCGCTAAGCTGCGTGCAGCTGTACATCCACATACTCGGCCAACCCCCGGCACGCCAGCAGCAACCCCTCGCGCGTGTCATCGTCCACCTGCTGGCTGATCTCGCCATCCACGCGCACGCGTTCTGTAGCGTGCAGCAGCTCAAGTAGAAACGTCAGCCCGGCATTGGCGCGGTCGATGCGCGCCAGTGCCAGCCGCTGCCCCGGCGTGCGGCCTTTGCCCGGCCACGGTTGCCCATCGGCGGCGTCGCCCTGGCGGATGTGCTGCAGGCAGTGCAGCAGCGTAATGGTGCCGGGCGCTTCGTCTTCCTGCAGTGCGGCGAAGGTGCTTTCCAGCGTGCGCGCCAGATCGTCAGGCAGGCGCGTGGCGGCCTCGCCCAGAGTGGCGAACAGGTGGGGATAGTGTGACGTGGTCATGGCGGCGTCCTTGTGTGCGAAGCAAGGGGCCACCCCGCTTAACAGCGAGGGTGGCGGACGGTGCGTGGTTCCAATACCGGTGATTAGTGTCGCCAAATGCCGGCGGGCACGAGGCCCCCACGCACCGCCCGCCGAAGACTCGCGGACAGAATGCCTGCCGACGCCACCCAGGCACGAGGGAAGGCGGTGACGCCGGCAGGCAAGCGTAAACGACACTAATCAAACGGGATTGGAAGCCCGTGCCACCCGTTGTCGGTGGCATCTACATCTTGCGCACGTAGGTGCCGCTGTACCAATGAGAAAAGTTTCAAATTCAAGTTTGTTGCAATCTGCATGCGCGCGGAAGATCGTCATGCAGAGTGAGGCGAATGCGTCAGCATTCGCGCAGCATCCTTGTAGAGCCGAGCCATGCTCGGCTTGCCGCGCGAAGCGCGGTGCTTTTCGCGATCTGGCCGAAAAGCAGCCGAGCATGGCTCGGCTCTACAGAAGGCGCATCGTGCACAGTGGAACGGCGCCGGATTGCTCCGGCGCCGTTTCAGTTCCTTCTTACCAGCTGTAAGCCACGCTCAGGTTGCCAGTGGCTTCGCGATACCCGCTGTCACCGCGCATCACCCCGAACCCGCCCCAGGCACTGAAACCGGAACGGAATTCCACACGCGCACGCCACCCTCAATGCAAGCCGTGGGCGGTGCGCTGCCGTAGCCTGGTATGCGCCTACCGCTTAACGCGCGCTTCGGCATCGCGCGGCGTGCCGTAATCATCCAGCCATTTGAACGCCACCGTTGCCGGCATGGCTGCACCTTTCGGCAGCGCATAGCGTACCTGTGCCCCCGGCGCGATCATATCCACGTCCACGCGGCGGCCATCGGCCAGCGTCAATGAACTCAACGACACGTGGTACGCGCTCGGGTTGCGTACCTGCAGCGCATCACCATCGGCAGTCCACTGCAGCGTGGCTGCTGCGTCGCGTGCATTGCCCGGCAGCCCGGCGGGTCGATGAAACAGCTTCACCCGCGTACGCACCGCGAACTGCAGCAGGTTCTTGCCACTGGCATCGCTGGGCTTGGGTGGAATATCCAGCAGGTTGAAATAGAACACCGATTCGCGGTCGGTCGGCAGCGGTGCTTCCGACGGGCGCGGTGCGTAGGTGACGCGATATGCCTGGCCCTGCTTCGGCTGCAGCAGCCGTGGCTCGGCCGGTGTCAGCCGGAACGGCGTGCGTACGTTCTCCGGGCGCGACTGGCTGTCGCCGTCATCGATCCAGACCTGGGTCATCGCGGGCAACTCGCCCACGTTGCTCGCCCTGACTGTCACGTCGCGGCCCTTGCTGGCATCGTGCACGATGCGCGTGCCCTGCAGCGTCACCGCGGCCGATGCCGGCAGCGCCGCCGACACGGCCAGCAGCGCGCATATCCACGTCCTGGCGCGGAGTTTCATGGTCAACCTCGTTGAAAGGGGCAGGCCGTCGCTGCGTGGCGCCGGCCTGCCGGAAGCGGATTACTTGTAGAGCACCACGAAGTCGCCCGAAGCGTTAGCGGTGCCTGCCTGCGCGTTCTGCGCCGGTGAGGCGTACCACGCGCTGTAGTCCAGCTGGCCGCTGCCACCGGCGGCGATGGTCACCCACACGGCCGGGTCCTCACCGATCTTCTGCTGGTTGCCCGCAGCGTCGTACAGGGCCACGCCAACATTGGCTGCAGAAGACGCCGCGGTCAGTGCCAGGTTGCCGGTGCTGCCATCGGGCGTGCCGCCGAAGCGCACACCTACATCCTGTGATGCACCCGAACCCGAGCAGTCCAGGGCGATGGTGAAGTTCTTCTGGCCGGCACGGGTGCTGGCGTTGACCGAGGCCAGATCGACCTTGCCCATCGGTACGGTGATGGTGCCGCCGCTAGAACCCACCGAACAGGTGGAGGTCATCAGTTCACCGGTGATTTCCAGCGATTCGGCGGATACCGAGGGCGCCGTAACGGCGACGATGGACAGGGACAGCAGGCGGAGCGTCAGGGACATGATGGTTCTCGTTAGTGGAATGAAGACACGCAATGACCGCCCATGGCAGGCAGTGCGGCCAGTTTCGACGCGTGCTTCCAGCTGCAGAATGGAATTAGTTGCAAATGCGTGATGAAGCTCGCTCACTACAGATCCGGAAGACGGCATCCCTGCGGCTGATGCGAGATGACAACCGGCGCTTTGGCATCGAACGAATTGCAATACAGCGGTGCCTGGGCCGATCTGCAACTTTTTGGATGGGGAGCATGTGCCGCAGCCTCTAGCCTGCGGTTCCCCTTCCTCATGCCGCTGCTTCGGCACCGGCTATCGTCCTCGATGAAGTTGCCCCCCGCGAATCCAGCAGCGCCCCGCCGTGCCACGTTCCGCACCCACTGTCTTGCCCAGGCAATCACCTTCGCCCTGCTGGCCAGCGCGCCTGCCCTGGCAACGGCAACGCCCGCGGGTCCCATGCAGTTCAGCGAAGGCTTCCTGATCGGCGGCGAAGCCATCGACATGGCGCGTTACGCCAACGGCAATCCGTTGCCGGCTGGCGACTACGCGGTGGACCTGCACGTGAACGGCGAGTTCTTGCGCAGCCAGGACATCCGCTTCGTCATCGAAGACGATCCGCAGATTGCCGTGGCGTGCCTGTCACCGGCGCTGGTGCGCGGGCTGCCATTGAAGCCTGCGTTCCTGGAGGCACTGCCCGCCGAGGAAAGCACCTGTGTGGATCTGCCAGCGCTGGTGGAGGGCGCTAGCACCACCTTTGACAGCGGCGAACTGCAGTTGTCCCTCAGCATTCCGCAGGCGGCACAGGCCATCGCCGCGCGTGGCTTCGTGGCACCGGAACTGCGCGACGACGGCATTACCGCCGCCTTCATCGACTACAGCGCCAACCACTACCGCAGCCAAGACAGCGACAGCAGCTACCTTGGGTTGCGGGCAGGCGTGAACCTGGGCGCATGGCGCCTGCGCCACCGCGCGTCGTTCACCCATGGCAGCCAAGGCACCCGCCACGAGGTCATCAGCAGCCATCTACAGCGCGACATTCCGCGCTGGAACAGCCAGCTGCTGCTGGGCCAGGGCAACACCGGTGGCGAGCTGTTCGAAAGCGTGCCGTTTACTGGCGTGCGCGTGGCCAGCGACGAACGCATGCTGCCCGATTCGCTGCGCGGCTATGCGCCGGTGGTGCAGGGCATTGCCGAAGGCAATGCGGTGGTCACCATCCGCCAGAACGGCAGCATCATTCACGAAAGCAATGTGGCGCCGGGCCCGTTCACCATCGAGGATCTGTATCCCACCAACTTCGGCGGCGATCTGGACGTCAGCGTCACCGAAGCCGATGGCCGCGTGCAGCGCTTCAGTGTTAATTTCTCCGCCGTGCCGCAGGCGTTGCGTGCCGGGTCGTCGCGCTTCGCAGTCACCGCCGGCGAGTTGCGCGACACCGGCAACACGCTGCAGGCGCTGCGCTTCACCGAAGGTACCTACGCGCGCGGCGTGAACAACCGACTTACCGTGCTGGGTGGCGCGCAGCTGGGTGAGGACTATCGCGCGCTGCTCACCGGTGCCGCGGTCAACACGGCCATCGGTGCGTTCGGTGCCGATGTGACCCATTCGCGCGCCCGCCTGCGCGGCAGCGAGACCGTTACCGGCAACAGCTTCCGCCTGAACTACCAGCGCTACGTGGCGCGCACCGGTACCAACTTCGGCCTGGCCGCGTACCGCTACAGCACGCGCGGCTTCCTCAGCCTCAACGACGTGGCACGTGCGCAGAACGACGACTGGGGCTATGGCCAGCGCGCCCGCCAGCGCTACCAGGTGAACTTCTCGCAGAAGGTGGGTCAGCGCAGCAACCTGTATCTCAGCGGCGGCCACGTGGCCTACTGGGACAGCGCACGGCGCCGCAACGATTTCCAGCTGGGCTTCCAGAGCACGCTGGGACGGGTCAACTACGGCGTGTCCGCGCTGCGCTTCCGCGTGGGCGATGGCCGCCAGGACACGCGCTATGCGTTCACCCTCAGCGTGCCGCTGGGCCGTAGTGCCAACGCACCGCGTGCCAGCACCCAGCTCGGCCAGGCCGACAGTGGGCGGCAATCGCAGCTGGGCATCAGCGGCAGCCTGGGTGAGTCACGTGCGCTCAGCTACAGCCTGTCCGGTGCACAGGGCAACGGACAGAGCAGCCACAGTGCCTATGCCGCGTGGCAGGGCAGCCGTGGCAATCTCAATACTGGCTACAGCCGGAGCGGCGACTACCGCAGCCTGTCGCTTGGCGCATCGGGCAGCGTGGCGCTGCACAGCGGTGGCCTGAACCTGGGCGCTCCCGTGGGCGACGGCTTCGTGCTGGTGCAGGCGCCGGGTGCGCAGGGCGCACGCATCGGCAGCAGTACTGACCTGCGTGTGGCGCGTAATGGCTACGCGCTGCTGCCGCACATCAGCCCCTATCGCTGGAACACCATCGACCTGGATCCCTCCGGCCTGCCGATCGAGGTGGAGCTGCTGCAGACCTCGCAGCGTGTAGCGCCCACCGCCGGTGGCATCGTGCGCGTGCCGTTCCAGGTGCGCCGCGAGCGCACGCTGTTCATCGACGCCACCGATGCCGTGGGCCAGCCGCTGCCGTTTGCGGCGGTGGTGCAGACCGAAGACGGCACACCAGCTGGTGCGGTGGGGCAGGGCGGGGTGATCCAGCTGCGGGGTGCACAGGACAGCGGCGCGTTGATCGTCGACCCCGATGGCAAGCGGCGCTGCCGCATCGACTACCGCATGCCCGATGCGACAGATGCCTACGGGCTGTCGTGGAGCCAAGCCGTGTGCGTGCCGCAGCCGCTGCCGCCGGAGGGTCTGCAGGTGGCCACGCCAGAAGCGGTCGAGAACACGGCCCCGTAATTCCCGTTGTCCCTTTCATCGCTCACAGGAGCTTCCGCATGTCCCGTTCCTTCCTTCAGCTGGCAACCACCGCGGCGCTATGCCTGAGTGCTTCGGCCGCATTCGCTGACCAGGCCACACTGACAATCACCGGCCGTGTGCTGCCGGGTACCTGCACCCTGGCGGCGCCTGCTATTGACTTGGACCCGATCAAGGCCGATGAACTGGTGCAGGGCGACAACAAGCTCAAAGCTGGTACCTTGGACTTCACTGGCTGTGTGGGCGTGGGCAAGGCCACGCTGTCCTTCGCCGGTACTGCAGCCGATGGCGATGCCGATCGCTGGAAGAACACCGCCGCCACTGATGCGGCCGATGGCGTATCGGTCGCATTGCTGGCCGGTTCCACAGGAAACACGTATCTGAAGAACGGTGACACCGGCATAGAGGTGGTGGTGAGTGGTGCGACAGCTAGCTACCCACTGCGAGCCGGCTACTACCTGCCGGCTGTGGCAGGGGTGAGCGCAGGTGCCGTGCAGGCTGAAATCGTGGTGACGGCGGATTACGAGTGATGCGGAACAGATCAGCTAAAAGAGGCCTCGGCGTGCTTGCAGGAGGAGTCGCGCTGATGGTTGCAGGCGCCGGGACTGCCCGGGCCTGCACATCGTCTGAGTACCGGGCGATGAACCACGACAGCGTGCATCAAACCTATCCATCATGGCCCGGCCAGGAGATTGCAAAAGAGGTCGCCATCCACCACATCCGCGGTTGTACTGTGCCGGATGAAGACCTTGCGATGGACGTGCGCGTCGAATTCCCGGGATTGCGCCCCGCAGGAACCATCTACTGGCAAGGAGAGACATTTCCTGCCTACGAAGCGGCACCCGACTCGCCACTGATCATTTTCTACTGGATCCAGGCCCTACCCCTGTATCCGCCGCTCACACCGCTGGAGGTGGGGGCGGCAATGCCAATCGTCAGGACATCCACGGGAACCCTGCCGGCGAACGTGCAATTCAATTCGGCGTTGCCTTCTTCACACGGTCGGACGACCGTCGATTGCGATCGTTTGAGATTGGTGGAGGGAGCATGCATGTCAATGCGGGTGCTTACCCATCCGTCAGTGGCACGTTTCCGCTTCATCTGAAGATGGTCTTTCCTGCCACGACCTGCCCTCTGGATGATGCGGCTGAGACGCTGCAGGATGTGCAGGTTGCCGAACTGACCACGCCGGGAAGTACTGCGAAGGAGAAAGTCGTGGCACTCCGCATGAACTGCGGGGTTGATGCGCCGCGAGCAAGAATGATGCTGTCGGATGCAGCAGATGCGTCCAACACGGGCAGTCTGCTCACCCCAAGCGCCGGATCAGACGCGAAGGGCGTGCGGGTGCAGATGTTGCGCAATGGCAGTGAAGTCCAGTTTGGGCAGCAATGGGATTTCGATCCCGGTACTGGCGGTGTGCACGACCATGCATTCACTGCGCGCTACTTCCGCACTGGTGATGCGTTGCAGCCTGGCTTGATCAGGGGCGAGGCGGTATTGAACGTGGACTACTGGTAAGGGAAGGCGGCTGATCTGCGGCTGCAGCACCGAACCGCATGCTCGGCTGCATGCATGGCTCGCCGGCATTCCAGAGGCCATGACGAAGAGCAGCCGAGCATGGCTCGGCGCTACACGGCTTCCCGCAACTGCACATCCACATGCTCGGCCAGCCCGCGGCAGGCCAGCAGCAGTCCCTCACGCACGTCATCGCCCACCTGCTGACCCTCATCGCCGTCTACGCGCACACGCTCGGTGGCATGCAGTAGTTCCAGCAGCAGCGTCAGCCCGGCGTTGGCGCGGTCGAGGCGTGCCATCGCGATGCCATGACCCTGGGTGCGGGTTTTCCAGGGCCACGCTCGCCCGTCGGCGGCCTCCACGTGGCGAATGCGCTGCAGGCAGCCGAGCAGGGTAATGCCCTCGTCGGCGTGGGCGCCCATCGTGCTGCCCAGCGTGGTTTCCAGCGCTTTGGCCAGGTCATCCGGCAGGCGTTCAACGGCATCGCCCAGTGTGGCGAACAGATAGGGATAGAGCGAAGAAGTCATGGCGGCATCCTTGTGCTGATGGCAAAGGGCCGCCCTCGCGCTGGGTGAGGGCGGCGGACGGTGCGTGGTTGCAATACCGGGGACCAACGCGTGTTAGCCGGCGGGCACAAGGCCCCCACGCACCGCCCGCCATAAGGCGCGGACGGATTGCCTGCCGACGCCGCCCAACAAGGAGAGAGCGACGCCGACAGGCAAGCGTAAACAACGCGATAGTCCAACGGGATTGCAAGCCCATGCCACCCGTTGTCGGTGGCGATCCATGATGTGCACGGAAGTGCCGCTGCACCAATCAGATAATTTTCAAATTCAAAATTATTGCAATCTGCATGCACGCGTTGCGTGGTCATGCGGAGTGAGGCGATTGCGTCAGAGTTCGCACGGATTCCCTGTAGAGCCGAGCCTATGCTCGGCTCACCGCGCGAAGCGCGGCGTTCTTCGTGATCTGACCGGAGAGTAGCCAAGCGTGGGCTCGGCTCTACAGAAAGCGCATCGTGCACAGTGGAACAGCGCCGGATTGCTCCGGCGCCGTTCTTGTTTCATTACCAGCTGTACGCCACAGACAGGTTGGCAGTTGCTTCGCGGTACCCACTGTCACCACGCATCACCCCAAACCCACCCCAGGCACTGAAGCCGGAACGGAATTCCACGCGCGCCCCGGCACTCAGCTCATAGCGGTTACGCGGAATGCCAGCCTTCAGCACTTCATCGTCGAATGCGATGCCATTACCGGCGCCATCGCGGTACCAGTTGGCCGCCAGATACGGGCTGACCGATGCGCCCGCGGCCGAGCGCGATTCACCCTGCAGGCGCAGGCCAGCACGGCCGGACAGGCCGTTGTTGCCTGCTGCACGCACCACCGTGCCGTTGGTTTCGGTATGCACGTCGGTCTTCGCATCGGTGTAGACGAGCTGCAGTTCCGGCTGCAGGCTCAGCGCGGTGTTGCCGATCTGGCCGATGCCGAAGCGGTAACCGGCTTCCACGGACGACTGCCAGATATCCGAGTCGTAACGTTCTTCGGTCAGGCCCTCGCCCTGCACGCGGTTGCGGAACTGGCCGCGCTGCACGCTGGCATCCACGTACATCGCATCGTTGGCCCAGCTGCCGTACACGCCCAGTGCACCACCTTCCACCTTGCCGCGTGCACTGAAACCGGTCACGTCCGAACGCGAAGTGGCGCTGCTACGTGCCGCAGTGCCCATCACGCCGACGCGGCCGCGACCGTCATCGAACACGCCGATGTCCGCACCCAGCTGCAGGCGCGTGCGGTCCACGCGCAGGTCGAGCTGGTCATCCACCGCGCCCAGCTTGCTCTGGGTAGCGTCAACACGGGCCCAGCCACGGATGCCCTCCGCCGCCGCGGCGCCGCCCTGGCGATCGCGGTAGCTGTGGCGCAGCATCTGGTCCAGCGCGAACTGGTTGGCCAGATAGGCGCCGGTCTCCGGGCGCAGGATCGGGATGGGGGTGATCGGGTCGATGGGATCAATCGGATCAATGATCGGCTTGCACTGCGGCAGCGACGGGTCAGCCAGGCACGGGTCCGGCGTGGTTGCCAGCTCCGAGCGCAGGTACCAGTTGCCGTTGGCATCCTTCACCAGGAAGTACTCGTACTGACCGCCCACAGCGCGGCCGACCAGATCGAACTGCGCGTTGGAGGCGCCGCCGATGTCGATCAGCTCGATGCCGCGTTCGGTCTTGGCACCAGCACCGCCGGCATTGAGCACGCGCACGTTGGCCTGGCCGTTGGCATCACCAGCAATCACCAGCTTGTCGGTCAGCGAGGTGTCGTCACCCAGCTGGGTGTTGAACAGCAGGGTGCCGCCGTTGCCAGTGAACTCGTCCAGGCTGAGCGTGTTGAAGCTGCTGCCATTGCCCAGCGCCACGGTACCGCCCGCGCCCAAGGTGAGGTGGCCGACGTTGCTGTCGCCGGTCATCAGCCAGGCGCTGTCGGTATCGATGGTGGCGCTGGTGACGTTGATGAAGCGGCCGTCGATCTGGGCTTTGTTGCGCAGGATTACGTCCAGCGTGCCATTGGTGACCGTGGTCGGGTCGAAGGTCACGTTGCCGGCCAGCCGGGAATCATCAACAGTGAAGTTGACGTCGGTGCGCGCAGCGAGAGGGCCGAATTCACTCTTGACCAGCAGCACGTTGCCATCAGCGCCCGACAGCTTTGCGTTGTTGCGAATCGTGATGTTGTAGTCGTTGTCTTCCAGCGGCATGACCTGGATGGCCGCACTGCGCTGGGACACCAACGTGGAGTCATCAACGTTGAGCGTCACCGCACCCGCCGGATTGAGCTCGCCCCACAGCATCGCGCCCACGTTGGCACCGGTCACATGCGATCCGTTGAGGATGTCCATCGTGCCGAACTGCAGGCGAACGCCCAGGCCGCTGTTGTAGGGCTGGGTTGCCGACGGGTGGTCCTCCACCAGAATCTGCATGGCATCGAGCACTGCATGTGGGTTCCGAGTCCCCGCGCTGACGAACCCGCTCGCAAGATCGACGCCGACGGGTCGGCCGCCGAAGGCGGTCATGTCGGCTGCGGTCACGATGATGGAGCCGCCGGTGAGACGGGCCACGGTATTGCCGCCGGTCAGGTGGATGCCGCTGCCGCGGAAATGGGTGCCAACTGCGGTCAGGGTGGCATCACCTACCAGCGTGACGGAAGTATTGCTGGACGGGCCCGTTGTCACCGTACCGCCTTGCAGCGTGATGGTAGAACTGTCTTCGGCGTAGATCGAGTTCATCGCCGCATCGCGACCGACCAGCGTCGAGCCATTCTTCAGTGTCCAGGACTCCACCGGATCACCCGCGACGACCTCGGCGGACTGGCCATCGAGATCGCCCGCCAATGCGACGCCAGTGGAGAGCGTGGAAAGCGCCAGCAGCAGGCTGCGGGCCAACGGGCACAGCGACAGGGGACGGGCAGGATGAAGGTGCATGGTCTTGTCCTTTGCAGGGAGAAGCGAGCGGGACACTGCATGACAACCGGAAACCCCTGTTCAGCGGGGTGACGTATAAGCCTGCAACTCGTGAAGAGAACGTGAGGCAGATGGTTGTTTGCGAATGCGCGTGTCTGGAATGGCCGCGAGTGTCCTCTCGCCGCAGGAGTGTTCCCATGCAATTAGTTGCAAAGCGCGCTTGGCGGGCTAATCCGCTATGGGAGCCGTTAAGGCGCGGATATGGGGCCTTGCGATCTGCGACATTCGGACGCAGCCGTGATTGCAACGGATTCGATAGTGGGGCGTTGGTCGTGCCGCGAGCATGTCGGCCACTTCCCGGAGACCTCGAATGCGCACTGCTTCCCCGCACCACCATCCCCTCGTGATCGCCCTGGCGGGTGCGCTGTTCGTCTCTCCTGCCGTCCAGGCTCAGCAGGTGGTGGCTGATGGCACCCATGAGAATCCCGCTGGCGGCAGCTATTCCACCACCGGTGTCGACGCGCATGCGTTCCATGTCCTCAATGGCGGCCGCATCACTGCCAACGATGCGGTCGTGCTGGCCACCGAGGGAAATGGGGCCGCTGGCATCCGCGTGGAAGGCGCAGGCAGCAGCCTGTACGTTGCCGATGCCACCATCACCACCCGTGGCGACAATGCAGCAGGTGTGTCCATTTCCGGCGCTGACGGTGCGATCCAGGTCGCCAGGGTCAGCATCGAGACACAGGGTTCAGCCAGTCACGGCATGAACGTTGTGGGTTCCGGTGCCAGCGTTGGCCACGCAGACATTCTCACCCGTGGCAATGGCGCCCACGGCGTGATGGTCAGCGGCGGCGGTGTTCTGGAGTTGGGCGGCGGTGCGATCACCGTGGAAGGAAGCAATGCCAACGCGGTGATGGTCAGTGGTGCGGGCAGTACGGCACGGATCGCAGGGAGCACCCTGGTCAGCCGCGGCGCGGGGAACTACGTCGCCCTGGCCAACTCGGGCGCCGCCCTGCACCTGCAGGACACACAGGTTGTCCATGAGGGTGCAGGTCTTGGCGTCGCCATCCACGCAGGCAGTACCGGCGAGCTGCGCAATGTGCACATCACGGTGCAGGGCTTGGGGACCGGTCTGGCAGGTGGCGGCGACGTCGCCTTGCTTGGAGGTTCCGTTACCGCAGTTGCAGCAGGGAGCACGGCCGTCGAAGCCCACGGTGGGAGCATGCGACTGGAATCGGTGGATGTTCGCGGTGACTATGGCATCAGCGCGATTGGTGGTGCGCGGCTGGAGCTGACGGGCAGTCGTGTGCATGCGGCGAACGGGGCGCTGCGGCTCTCAGGGCTGGGGACTACCGCCCATGTCGAGGGATCCGAACTGCTGGGTGATGGAGGGGCGGCCACGATTGCAGTTTACGACTCGGCAACGTTGGAACTCCTGCGCAGTGTGGTCCGTAGCGAAGGTGACAATCGGGTTGGCATCGACAATCGCGGCGGTGCGGTGACGCTGGAAGGCGCGGAGGTCCACACCACGGGTGCGTCAGGCCACGCGCTGTACGCGGAAGTCAGTGGCGCGGTACGCCCGCGCATCGATTCCCGTGGCACGTTGCTGAGCACCACCGGCGACAACGCGATAGGGGCTGTTGCGCGAAAGGGCGGCAGCATCGATCTTGTGGACAGCACCGTGCTGACCACCGGTGAGGGCGCGCATGGTGTGCTCTCCGGTGGTGTGGGCGAAATGACGCTGGCCAACACCCACGTGCGTACCGAGGGTGAGGGTGCCTGGGCGGCGGTGATCAACGACAACGGCCGCATGAATATCGATGGCGGCTCGCTGGTAAGTGCGCAGCACGGTGGCATCTGGTTGCGCAGCAGCCGCGACCCTGCGCTGACGTTGAGCAATGGCGTGGTGGTGTCCGGTGGCAACGGCATCGGCCTGGCACTGGATGCTGCCGTGGCCGGCCGCTTCGACGTGGCGCTGGAAGGGGGCTCGCAGTTGCACGGCGATATCGTCATCACCCCCGAGGATGAAGATGCCGGGCTGGTGCCGCAGTCCGAGGTGCACGTACGCCTGGCGGATGGCGCGCTGTGGCAGGGGTCTTCCGATCTGGTGCAGACGCTCGCGCTTGAAAGCGGCAGCCAGTGGACGTTGACCGGCGATGCCACGGTGGATGATCTGCAGGTGCGCGACAGTACGCTGGCACTGTCCGACGGCAGCGGCCGCTTCAACACGCTTACCGTGGACGGCGACCTGCACAGCGAAGGCGCCACGTTCCTGCTCCAGGGCGCGCTGGCCGGCGATGATTCGGCCATCGACCGCCTGCACGTGCGTGGTGATACCTCTGGTGATGCCTTGATTGCGGTGAGGAACATCGGCGGTGTGGGGGCGCCCACCGTGGATGGCATCCAGCTGATCGAAGTGGACGGCGCATCGCTGGCCAGCTATGCGCTGACCGGGCGTGCCGTGGGTGGTTCGTACGAGTACTTCCTGTTCCAGGGCGGCGTGGCAGATCCCACCGATGGCCATTGGTACCTGCGCTCGCAGTGGTTCGATGTCTGCGAGGACGACCCGGGTGCGCCGGGGTGCGTGGTGAACCCGGGCCCGGGTCCGGACCCGATTGAAGGTGGCGAGGGCGAGGACGGTGGCGGCATCGTGGATCCGATCCGGCCGCCGCCGGTACTGCGCCCGGAAGCCGGTGCCTATCTGGCGAACCAGTCGGCCGCGGTGAACATGTTCGCGCATCGTATGCATGATCGCACCGGCACCCTCACGGGTGAGCGCACTGCCTGGGCACGCGTGGGTCGTAGCAATGCGGACTTCACTGCGGTGGGGGGGCAGCTGTCGGTGGATGGCAACACCTCGGTGCTGCAGATCGGCAGTGATCTGCTGCGTCGTGGCAACGCCGCGTTCGGTGTGATGCTGGGCAACGGGCGCGCTGACAGCAGTGTGCTATCCGAGCTGACCGGCTACAGCGCCAAGGGGCGTGTGCGTGGCACTGCGTTGGGCGTGTACGGCACCTGGCTGCAGGATGCAGAAGGAACCGGCGGTGCCTACGTGGACGCAGCCATGCAGTTTGGCCGCTTCGACAACCGTGTGCAGGGTATCGGCCTGGAGCCGGAGCACTATGATGCGCGTGTGGCCACTGCGTCACTGGAGATGGGCCATACCTTCAATGTGCGGCAGGGTGCTGGCAGTTCGTTCTACGTGCAGCCGCAGCTGCAGCTGACGTATGCGGACTACCGTGCGGATCGCCACGTGGAGAGCAATGGCACGGTTGTCGACCATGCGGATGCAGGTGGCCTGAGCGGGCGCCTGGGCGTGCGCGTGTTCGGCCATGGCATTGCGGGTGGCAACACCGTGCAGCCGTACCTGGGTGTGAACTGGCTGCGCGGCAGCGGTACCAGCACGTTGCAGTTCAACGATGACACGCTGGGCGCGGATGTGCCGCGCAATCGTTATGAAGTGCAGGCCGGTGCCGAGTTGAAGCTGGGCCAGCGCTGGGGCGCATGGGGCGGCCTGAGTGTACAGCGCGGTGACCATGGCTACCGCAACGTGGGTGGCCAGGTGGGCGTGCGCATGGCCTGGTAAGCGGGCGTGCCGGGGTCGGAGCCCATTGCTTGGCAATGGGATCCGACCCCAACCCTTCCGGCACGCGGACCTCTGTAGAGCTGAGCCCATGCTCGGCTCACCGCGCGAAGCGCGGGTGCATCGTGATCTGAACGAAGAGCAGCCGAGCGTGGGCTCGGCTCTACAGCTGCACGCCTTGGTAGCGCCGGTTCATGCCCGGCCAGCATCACACCGGCGGCAGCACCTTGCCCGGGTTGAGAATTCCATCCGGGTCCAGTGCGGTCTTGATCGCGCGCATCGTCGCCAGCGTGGCCGGGCTGAACGCCTGTGCCATGAAATCGCGCTTGGCCAATCCAATGCCGTGTTCTCCCGACAACGTGCCGCCCAGCGACAGCGTCAGTTCGAAGATCTTCGGCAGCGCGGCATGCGCGCGTGTGTTCTCGTCGGCGTCGTCCGGGTGGTAGAGAATGTTGACGTGCAGGTTGCCGTTGCCGGCGTGACCGAAAGTGACGATGGTCAGCGTGTACTCGCGTGCCAATGCCTGCACGCCGGCCACCAGTTCCGGAATGCGCGACACCGGCACCACCACGTCTTCATTGATCTTGCCGGGCGCGACGGTACGCAGTGCGGGCGACAAGGCCTTTCGTGCGGCCCACAGCTGGTCGCGTGCACGGCCTTCCATCGCCACGTCCAGCTCGATCATGCCGTCGCCTTCGGCGGCGCTGGCCAGTGCCTGCAGCAGGTAGGGCAGGGTGTCGTGGTCACCATCGGCTTCGACCAGCAGCATCGCGCCTGCCTCGGGTACGTCAGCACCATTGAGGCGCAACAGCTCCAGGCTGCGTGAATCCATGAATTCCAGGCGCGTGGGCACCACCGGCTGCGACATCAGGCGAGATACCGCTGCCGCCGCCGCGTCGGCGTCGCGGTACAGCACGCGTAGACCGGCCTGGCTGACCGGCAGCGGGGTCAGCTTGAGGGTGGCCTCCACGATCAGCGCCAACGTGCCTTCGCTGCCCACCAGCAGGTGGGTGAGGTCGTAGCCGGTGGAATCCTTGGTGTAGGCACCCCCGCAGCGGATCACCTCGCCGGTGCCGGTGACAGCCACCAGGCCCAACACGTTGTCGCGGCTGGTGCCGTACTTCACCGCGCGTGGGCCACCGGCGTTGCAGGCCAGGTTGCCACCCACGCTGCAGATCTCCGCGCTGGAAGGATCGGGCGCCCAGAACAGGCCGTGCGGTGCCAGGGCTTGCTGAAGCGTTCCATTGAGCACGCCCGGCTGCACCACGGCGCAGCGATCACCGGCACGGATCTCCACGATGCGGTCCATGCGGGTGAACGACAGCACGATGCTGCCCGGCAACGGCACGGCAGCGCCGGTGGTGCCGGTGCCCGCGCCGCGCGCGACCAGCGCCACGCCATGCGCACGGCAGGCGCGCACCAGTGCCTGCACCTGTTCGACGCTGGCGGGCAGCGCGACGGCAGCGGGGCGCTGGTGGCGCCACGAGTTGTCCTGCGCGTTCGCCTCCAGCGCGTTGTCATCCATGCGCCAGCCCTCCGCTCCCAGCAGGGCAGACAGTTCGGCAATCAATGCGGTGGGCAGGGCAGTACTCATGACAGATCTCTTGGGGCAGCAGGAGCGGGTTGGATCAGTTTCCAGGCAACAACGGCGCCGGCCAGCGGCAGCCAGACCCAGCGCAGTTCAGAGAGCAGGGTGGCGATACCGCGCGCGCTGAAGAACTGCGGCGCAAACGGTGAAACGCGGATCGGCCGCCACGGGGCGAAGAAGCGCTGTTCGCTCCACGGCCAGGCGAGGGCAACGCCGAGGCCACCGGAGGTCATTGCGTCGAGCAGGGGATGGCTGGCGGCGCAGATGAAGACGAACACCGCCGCCTGTACGGTGGACGCCAACGTTGACCCTCGCTGGGTAGGTGCCAACCTTGGTTGGCACGAAACCGCCGACCCAGGTCGGCGACTACCGGAGCTGTGTGGTGCCGACCAAGGTCGGCCGCTACCAAAGAACGCTGCCAACACCGCCAACCCCCCGGCAAACAACAACGAATGACTGGCACCGCGATGGCCGAACGCATCGGCATAGGGAATGTGCAGGGCAAAGGCCAGCACGTCGGCATCGGGCAGCATCGCGGCAACCACACCGGCAGCCAGCAGCCGTGCCGGAATGCGGCCACGATCCGCGGCGCACCACAGCGCCAAAGGCACAGCGGCATGAGTGATGATCGAAGGCATCAGTCACGCACCATGGTCGTGCCGGCCAGGCTGCGCGCTGGTAGGTGCCAACCTTGGTTGGCACAGAAGCGCCGACCAAGGTCGGTCTCTACCAGTGCGGACGGTACACATCAGCAATCATCCAGCCGGAACGCATCGCGCAGCCAGTTCAACTGCGGCGGTTCACCCGTGGCTTCCACCACATCGAAACGGCAGGGCGCATCGGCAAGCGCGGGATGGTCCTGCAGGTACAACAACGCGGCATGCGCCAGGCGTCGACACTTGCGCACATCCACTGAGGCCGCACCGCCACCGAAATCGGATCGCGCGCGGTAACGCACTTCCACGAACACCACGGTGCCGGCGTCGTCCATCACCAGGTCCAGTTCACCGCCGCGATAACGCACGTTGCGCGCACGCGGCTGCAGTCCGGCCTGTTGCAGATGCTGCTCGGCGGCGGCTTCCACCGCCGAGCCCCGTTGGCTGCGCTCAGCGACCACCGACGATCGGCATCGGCCGGCCGCCATTGAAGGTGGACCAGGCCGGCTGGCGCAGGATGTTGCCGTTGCTGTCCAGGAACAGGGTGCCGGTGGCGCCGTCCAGGCCGCCTTCGTTGGACAGCTTGTCCAGGTAGGCGGTGATCTTCCAGGCATCGGCGCCGAAGGCGAACAGGCGGCCGGCGGCACCGCGTGCGCTGGGCAGGGTGCTGGCGACCTGGCTGGCTGAGGGCAGGCCGGACACGCTGCGCACGTTCCAGGCTTCGTTCGGGTAGACGATGCCGTCCAGCGCCACGTCTTCTTCCACCTTGCCGCTGCCGACGGTCAGCTGCGAGGTGCCCACGCGGGTGGCGCCACCGGCACCGGCCAGCGCCAGCTGCGGCGCCAGCAGGCGGGCCTGCGGCGCGCGCACGGCGAGGAACACGGCATCGACCTGGCCGGCATTGCGCACCTGCGCGCCGA
The DNA here is from genome assembly GCF_029840555.1 of Stenotrophomonas sp. GD03877. Classification (NCBI taxonomy): domain Bacteria; kingdom Pseudomonadati; phylum Pseudomonadota; class Gammaproteobacteria; order Lysobacterales; family Lysobacteraceae; genus Stenotrophomonas; species Stenotrophomonas sp. GD03877. The sequence goes on from NZ_JAOCCT010000001.1 coordinate 83,895, forward strand.
CATCGCCAACCGCGTCGCTGACGCCGACGGTGGCCACCACCTGGCCGCCACGCTGGGCGAAGCGCTGGGCGAAGGCAGCGGCGGCACGGCGGCCAGTGTCGTCGGCGCTGTTGATCACCAACGCCTTGCCGCGCTCGCGGCCACGCAGGTATTCGGCGGCGACGATGCCGTCGTCTTCCGGCGCCAGCGAGAAGCCGGCGCTGCCGGCCGGCGGCGCGTCCTTGCCACGGTTCAGGGCCAGCACCGGCACCTGCAGCTGCTGGCGGCCATAGACCGCATCCACTTCGTCGCGGCCCAGCGGGCCGACCACGAAGTCGGCGCCGGAGGCGACGGCCTTGTCATAGGCGGCCAGCGCACCGGCCGGGGTACCGGCGGTGTCGATGAAGTTGATGTCCGGGCGGCGGCGGGTCTCGCCGTAGTACGCGGCCAGCAGGCCATCACGCACCGGCTGCGCGGCGGTGGCCAGGCGGCCGCTGAGCGGCAGCAGCACGGCCAGCTTGGCCGGCGGACGGTAGCCGTCGCTCATGGCCGGCGGGCGCTTGCTGGTATCGAACTGGGCGGCGCCATCGCGGTCGAACGGGCGCGGCAGCGGCAGGCCACGCGCGATCAGTGCACGGCCGGCGAAGTTGTACAGCGGGTCGTTGGCCGGCAGCGCGGCGGCACGGCTGCGCAGGGTGGCGTCGTCAAGCGTACCGAGCAGACCGGCGATGGCGGCCTGGTTCTCGCTGCGTGCGCTGCCGGTCAGGCTGGCGTGGGCGCGGGCGCGCTCGGTGGCGGCACCGAAGGCATCGCCGGTGCCCTGCAGCGCGTTGGCGCGGGCTACGTGCCAGCGCGTGCGCAGCGCGGGGAAGACGTTGTCGCCCTGTTCCTTCAGCAGGGCCAGGGCCTGCGCCGGCTGCTTGTCGGCCAGTGCCAGCTCGGCGCCGGTCAGCTGGTAGCGCTGCAGGCTGGCGCCGGACAGCTGGCGGGCGGTGAGCTGGCCGAGCAGGCTGCGTGCGCGGGCACTGTCGCCGGCCAGGTGCCAGGCCCAGGCGGCATCGGCCAGGGCGTTGCTGCGGGCGCCACCTTTCAGGGTTGCGGCCAGCGCTTCCAGCTGCAGGGCGGCGTCGCGCGGTTTGCCTTGTTCGATCAGCGCCAGCGCCTGGCTCTGGGCCGGCGATTCGGGCGCGCTGGTCAGGCTGGTGGTGGCACAGCCGGCCAGCAGCATCAGCGACAGCGACAGGGCGGAGATCCGTGCGGCGGGCTTGTTCATGATCGGGTCCATGCGATGAGGGCAGCGGCCTTGGCCGGGTACACGCTACGATTCTACCCTTGCCCCGTGAGTACCGCTGAAATGAGTGTCCCAACCCTGTACGTCGTCGCCACCCCGATCGGCAACCTGGCCGATCTGAGCCCGCGCGCGCAGGAGGTGCTGCGTTCGGTGGCGGCCATCTGTGCCGAGGACACCCGCCGCAGCGGCCAGCTGCTGTCCCATTTCGGCATCCAGCAGCCGCTGGTGGCCCTGCATGAACACAATGAAGAGGCCCTGGCGCAGCGCTTGGTGTCGCGCCTGCAGGCCGGTGAGTCGCTGGCGCTGGTCAGCGATGCCGGCACCCCGCTGGTCAGTGACCCCGGTTTCCGCTTGGTGCGTGCCGCGCGCGCGGCCGGCATCAAGGTCAGCCCGATCCCGGGGGCCTGTGCCGCCATCGCCGCGCTGAGCGTGGCCGGCCTGCCCAGCGACCGCTTCAGCTTCGAAGGTTTCCTGCCGGCCAAGGCCAGCGGCCGCCGCGACCGGCTGCAGGCGCTGGCGGGTGAAGTGCGCACGATGGTGTTCTACGAATCCTCGCATCGCATCGCCGAGTCGCTGGCCGACATGGCCGCGATCTTCGGCGGCGAGCGCCCGGCGGTGCTGGCGCGCGAGCTGACCAAGCTGTTCGAGACCGTGCTCGATGGCGATCTGGCGGGGCTGCTGGCCAAAGTGGAAGCCGACGAGAACCAGCGCAAGGGCGAGTTCGTGGTGATGGTGCAGGGTGCCGGCGACGATGAGGAAGCGCAGTTGGCGCATGGCCGCCGTGTCTACGCCAAGCTGAGCGAGCATCTGCCGCCGTCGACCGCGGCGAAGCTGGCGGCCGAGCTGACCGGCGCGCCGCGCAAGGCGTTGTACGGGAGTTGATGGATCGTGCGGACCAAGGTCCGCACCCATCAGAGCGGAGATGGCAATAGATCCACGCCATGCGTGGATGGATGAACCGGATGCCGCGATCAGCACGGCAGGAAGGACGTGCGTAGGCTAGAATGTGCGCTGGCGGAGCCGGCCAGACAGTCGCGTCATCCCTTCGGGGGTGCCGAGGAAAGTCCGGGCTCCATAGGGCAAGGTGCCAGGTAACGCCTGGGCGGCGCAAGCCGACGGAAAGTGCAACAGAAAGATACCGCCTACGTCTTCTTCGGAAGGCCGGTAAGGGTGAAATGGTGCGGTAAGAGCGCACCGCGAGTCTGGCAACAGACCGGCACGGCAAACCCCACCTGGAGCAAGACCAAATAGGGATCCTTTGGCGCGGCCCGCGTTGGATCCGGGTAGGTTGCTTGAGCGTTGCGGTGACGTAACGCCTAGAGGAATGACTGTCCACGACAGAACCCGGCTTATCGGCCGGCTCCGCCTCTTTCTTACGGTAAGCCGGGCATGGCTCGGCTCTACAGTGGAGCCGAGCCATGCTCGGCTGCTCTCCGCCCAGATGCTTGGGATGTTGTTCAACCCGGCGTGCGGTACTGCCCGGCGGAAATGAACTGCTCGAACCGTTCGCACCACACCACTACGGTGGTGTAATCGTCCACGTTGACGCTTTCAGGCACGTCCACCAGGAAACGGTTGAAGGTCTTCACCTCGCCGATGCGCTGGGCCTGTGCCTTGATCTTCAGGAAATCGGCCTTGTTGTCGACGAAGTCGCGCACGAGGTAGACCTTGTAGTCCGGCCCCGGGCCCATCTTGCCGTCGAACGCGACCTGGCGCGGGCTGACGCTGACCTTGCCGTCGGCCCAGTGCACGGCGTCGCTGCCCTTGAGGTCGCGACGGAAAGTGGTGTGGTAACGGGCGTCGCCCATCGCCGCCTGTACCTGCGCGACCGGCGGGTCGTCGGGGGCGATCAGGATCGGCAGCAGGTAGATGCCAAGGCCGAAGCCCAGGCCGAGGGCGAGCAGGTGGGTGACGACAAGTACGAGAACGCGGCGCATCGATGACTCCCTGTGGATCGGTGAGGCGCGCGGCAGAACCGCGCCGGGTCATCGTGTGGCGTGCGTGCAGACATTTATAGACACAGAAAACAGGTACAGGGTCAGAAATCGACCTGGCTCTGGCCGAGGGCGACACCCTGCGGGCCGAAGCGACGCTCGTGGATCTGCCCGTGCCCTTCGGCATCGATCAGCAGGACCGTGCTGGCGCGGGTGCCATAGTCGTCGCCGCGGATGAAGGCCGGGCTCAGCCAGCGCTCGCGTTCCAATCCGATGCCGGTGTCGGGCAGGTCGCTGTCGGCGGGGCGATGTTCGTCCGCCAGGGCGGCCCAGAGCGGGGTCAGGTCCTCATCGCCGGCCTCGAACCAGGCTTCAAGCGCAGCCATCAGCCGCCGGGTCTTCGGCCAGGGCGCGTCCAGCGCGCCGTTGGACATGCCATGCACGCCCGGGCCCAGGCGCTGGCGCTCGGCAGGGTGGTTGCCCAGGAACTCCAGGCTGTGGCCGTCGGCCAGCAGCAGGTTGAATGGGGCGTAGGCGCCGGCCACCGTTGCCAGTCGGTCGATATGCACGGCGGCCGGGTCGCGGCCGCGCAGGAAGTCGGCCACCAGCGCGCCCCGAGAAGGACCGGTCTGGGCGGCCAGCGGATCGCGGACATTGGTGACCACCGCCATGCGGCCGCCGGCACCGACGCCGGCCCAGCCACCGCCGGAGCGCAGGTCGCGCCCCCCGATGACGGAGGTCTCATCTTGCCAGGGGGCCAGCGCCGCCGTCGGGCGGGCGTGGAACTCATCACGGTTGCCGGTCATCACCAGCCGCCAGCGCGGGTGGTGCATCCAGCCAAGAGCGAGCAGGCACATGGCCTCATTGTGCACGGTTTGCGCAGTCTGGCGCCGCTTCCTGCCCGTCCCGGATGAATGCGCGGGCGATGTTTCACGCTCTGTCCACAGCCCTGAACTTCCGTTCAATCTCAAAAATTGAGACGGATCAGCAACTTGTGGATAAGCCTTGAACAATTCTCTAAAGGTTGTTGCAAGCCATTGATGCGGCTGGCGATTTCCCCGCTGAAAAGTTGTTGACAACCCTTCGGCCGCTGCTAAGGTGGGCATCAGAGGGAAATCCGGGTGTTTTGTGGGTTTTCGTGGTTCAATGTTTCACCGGGCGAAGGATAGGTGCACGCGTCGTGTTCCAGGGCGAGACGGCCATCACAGTTGACGATAAAGGGCGCATGGCGGTTCCCACCGCTTACCGCGACCTCGTCGCGCGCGCCAGCAACAACCGTCTCGTGCTGACCTACAACCCGTTCGAAGCCGGCTGCCTGTGGCTGTATGCAGAGTCGGAATGGGAGCGGGTCCGCGACGACGTCATGTCCAAGCCCAACACCCAGCGCGTCGTGCGCCTGTTGCAGCAGAAGCTGGTCGGCTCGGCCGCCCATCTGGAGCTGGACGGCAACGGTCGCATCAGCATCCCCGCCAGCCACCGCGGTGCGGTGGGCATTGAGAAGAAGGCGGTATTGCTCGGTATGGGCGACAAGTTCGAATTGTGGAGCGAGCAGGCGCATCGGGCCCTGATCCAGCAGACGTTGTCTGACGAGGATCTGGGTGATGGGTTGCTCGACCTGAAGTTGTGAGCCGGGGTGCCCGGATGCGCCCAGAAGCGCAGGCCGGTCACCTTCCGGTGTCGCAGTCGCCGGCGGTGCACCTGCCGGTCCTGTACACCCAGGTCATCGAAGGCCTGAGGGTGATCGAAAACGGACGTTATCTGGATGGCACGTTCGGTCGTGGCGGTCATGCACGTGGCGTGCTCACCCAGCTTGGTCCCGAGGGGCGCCTGCTGGTCATGGACAAGGATCCGGAAGCCATCGCCGTTGCCGAGCGCGATTTCGCGCCGGACCCGCGCGTGTCCATCTTCCGTGGCAGCTTCGCCCAGCTGCTGCAGTGGGATGCGACGGCCGAGGGCCTGGACGGCGTGCTGTTCGACCTGGGTGTGTCGTCGCCGCAGCTGGACGTGGCCGAGCGGGGTTTCAGCTTCGGCAAGGACGGCCCGCTGGACATGCGCATGGATCCGGACAGCGGCGAAAGCGCCGCGCAGTGGATCAACCGCGTGGAAGACCGCGAGATTGCCGACGTGCTGTGGACCTACGGCGAAGAGCGGCAGAGCCGCCGCATCGCCCGTGCCATTGTGGCCCGCCGCGAGAAGCAGCCGTTCACCCGCACCGCCGAACTGGCCGAGCTGATTGCCTCGGTGATGCCGCGGGGCAAGGACAAGATCCACCCAGCCACGCGCAGCTTCCAGGCCATCCGCATCCACATCAACCGCGAGCTGGCCGATCTGGAAGCCGGGCTCGATGCGGCGGTGGAACGGCTCAAGCCCGGTGGCCGCCTGGCGGTGATCAGCTTCCATTCGCTGGAAGACCGCATCGTCAAGCAGTACATGAACCGCCTGGCCAAGGCGCCGCCGGCCAATCGCCGCCTGCCCGAGGCGGTCGCGTTCGTGCCGACGCTGGACCTGATCGGCGGTGCCATCAAGGCCACCGACGAAGAGCTGGCCGCCAACCCGCGCGCCCGCAGCGCCGTGCTGCGCGTGGCGCAGAAGCGGGAGGCCGATGCATGAGCCGGCTGCTGCTGATCATCCTGCTGGCTTCCACCGTGGCCTCGGCGATCGGCGTCGTGTTCGTGCGTCACCGTCACCGGCAGACGTTCATCGAGTTGTCGCGCGCCGAGCGCAAGCGCGATGACATCAATCTGGAATTCGGCCGCCTGCAGCTGGAGCAGGCGACCCTGGCCGAAGCCAACCGTGTCGATCGCATCGCCCGCGAGAAGCTCGGCATGAAGTTCCCCGAGGCCGCCGACATCGTGGTGGTGCGGCCATGAGCAAGACCGGCCGCAACCGCCCGCGCAACGCCTTCAACCTGCGCCAGCGCCTGCGCTGGGTCGCGCTGGCGCTCGGCCTGTGCTCGGTGTCGCTGGTCGGTCGTGCCGCCTACGTGCAGATCATCAATAGCGACTTCTACCAGCGCCAGGGCGAGGCCCGTTACCTGCGCGAGCTGCCGATCAAGACCTCGCGCGGCATGATCACCGACCGCAACGGCGAGCCGCTGGCGGTATCCACCCCGGTCGCCTCGATCTGGGTCAACCCGCAGGACCTGCTGCGCTCGCCCGAGCGCATTCCGGAGCTGGCCCAGGCGGTCGGCATGTCGGTGGACGAGCTGAGCAGCCGCCTGTCGCAGAAGTCGGACAAGGAATTCATGTACCTGCGCCGCCGGATCAATCCGGACGAGGCAGAAAAGGTGGTCGCGCTGAAGATTCCGGGCGTGGCCGCGCAGCGCGAGTTCCGCCGCTTCTACCCGCAGGGCGAAGCGATGGCGCACGTGCTGGGCTTCACCAACATTGACGACCGCGGCCAGGAAGGCCTGGAGCTGGCCTTCGACGAATGGCTGCGCGGCAAGGCCGGTGCGAAGCGGGTCATCCGCAACCGCAAGGGCGAAACCGTCGAGAGCGATCTGCTGCGCGCTGCTGAACCGGGCAAGGACCTGACCCTCAGCATCGATCGCCGCATCCAGTACCTGGCGTTCAAGGAACTGCGCAACGCGCTGGTGGCCAACAAGGCGGCCGGCGGTTCGATGGTGATCATGGACGTGACCACCGGCGAGATCCTGGCCATGGTCAACCTGCCGACCTACAACCCGAATTCGCTGACCGGCGCGCTGCCCGATGCGCGCCGCAACCGTGCGGTGACCGATCTGGTCGAGCCGGGTTCGACGATGAAGCCGCTGACCATCGCCACCGCGCTGCAGGCCGGTGCGGTGACCAAGGACACCATCATCGATACCAACCCGGGTTACATGCAGGTGGCCCGCTTCACCATCCGCGACGTGCCGCGCAACAACGGCGTGTTGAACGTGACCGGTGTGATCACCCGCAGTTCCAATATCGGCGCGGCCAAGGTTGCGGCGAAGATGCCGGACCAGGTGTTCTATGACGGCGTGCGCCGCTTCGGCTATGGCTCGGTGCCGCACAGCGGCTTCCCGGGTGAATCCGGTGGCGTGGTGCGACGCCCGGCCAATTGGGACGGTGCCACCAAGACCACCATGTCATACGGCTACGGCCTGAACGTGACGCCGCTGCAGATCGCCACCGCCTATTCGGCGCTGGCCAATGGCGGCAAGCTGATCGCGCCGACCTTCGTCAAAGGCCAGCGCAACGAAGCGCATCAGATCATCGATGAGAGCGTCGCCAGGCAGGTGGTGGCGATGATGGAAACGGTGGTTACCCAGGGCGGCGCCAAGCAGGCGGCGGTGCTGGGCTACCGCGTGGCCGGCAAGACCGGTACCGCGCGCAAGACCGGCCCGGGTGGTTACGAGCGTGGCCATTACAACGCGTTGTTTGCCGGCGTGGTGCCGGCCACCAACCCGCGCTTCGCCACCGTCATCGTCATCAACGACCCGCAGGCCGGCAAGTTCTACGGTGGCCTGGTGTCGGCGCCGGTCTACCACAACGTGATGGAAGGCACTCTGCGCCTGATGGACGTGCCGCTGGACGACCTGCAGTCGTGGCTGGCCGCACAGCAGTCCGGCAAGGTCGGCCACTCGGCCTCGATCCTGCCTGCGCCGCCCGCAGAGGCTGCGCTGCCGGTGGATGCCGCCGCTGAATTCGACGCTGCGCTGCCCAGCGCGCAAGCCCAGACGCCGCCCGCTACGGGAGGCACGCAATGAGTCCTTCGATGTTGCTTTCGCAGTTGCTTCCGGACGTGGCCCTGGCGGGCCATGATCCCGTTCTGACCGGCCTGGTGCTGGACAGCCGCGCCGTGCGCCCCGGCAATGCCTTCGTCGCCATCGCCGGTTTCGGCGCGCATGGCCTGGGCTTTGTCGAGCAGGCCCGCGCGGCGGGCGCTGGCGCCATCCTGTTCGAGCCGCCGGCCCCTGCCGAGTTGCCGGCCCCGGCCGATGCGATCGCGGTGCCGGGCCTGCGTGCGCGCATGGGGGCGATGGCCGACCAGTTCCATGGCGCACCGTCGCGGGCGATGGCGATGGTGGGCGTGACCGGCACCAACGGCAAGACCTCCACCGTGCAGCTGCTGGCCCAGGCCTGGCACCTGCTCGGCACGCCCAGTGGCAGTATCGGCACGCTGGGCGCCGGACTTTATGGTGCGGTTGAACCGACCGGTTTCACTACGCCGCTGGTGCTGCAGATGCATGCGCTGCTGGCGCAGCTGCGCGACGCCGGTGCGCGCGCGGTGGCGATGGAAGTCAGCTCGCACGCGCTGGACCAGGGCCGCGTCGATGCCGTGCATTACGACGTGGCGGTGTTCACCAACCTTACCCGCGATCATCTGGATTACCACGGCGACATGGCCAGCTACGGCGCGGCCAAGGCGCGGCTGTTCCATCGTCCGGGCCTGAAGGCTGCGGTGATCAATCTTGACGACGCCTTCGGCCGCCAGCTGTTTGCCGGCCTGCCGGCGGGCGTGCAGCCGATCGGACTGAGCTCGCGTGGTGCCAGCGATGCCAGCGTGCGCGCTGAAGCGCTACAGCTGGATGGCCGAGGCATTGCGTTCGAACTGGTCATCGACGGCCAACGTGCCGCGGTGCAGTCGCCGCTGCTGGGCCGGTTCAACGTGGACAACCTGCTGGCCGTGGCCGGAACCCTGCATGCACAGGGCCAGCCGCTGCCACGCATCGCTGAAGTGCTGTCGGCGCTGCAGCCGATCCGCGGCCGCATGAACCGCCTCGGCGGCGAAGACGGCCTGCCGACCGTGGTGGTCGATTACGCACATACCCCGGACGCGCTGGAACAGGCATTGGACAGCCTGCACGGCCACCTGCACGGCGCGCTGTTCTGCGTTTTTGGCTGCGGTGGCGAGCGCGATACCGGCAAGCGTCCTCAGATGGCCGCGATCGCCGAGCGCCTGGCCAACCAGGTCATCGTCACCGACGACAACCCGCGTGGCGAGGATGGCGACGTGATCGTGGCCGACATCCTGGCGGGCTTCCAGAATGCCGATGCCGTGACCGTGCAGCGCAGCCGCGCGCGTGCGATCGGCCTGGCGGTGAAGCGCGCCGGTGCCGGCGACATCATCCTGATTGCCGGCAAGGGCCACGAGCCATACCAGGAAGTAAATGGCGTACGCCATGACTTCGACGACACCGAAGTGGCCGCCGCTGCGTTGGCTGCCAAGGCCGGTGTTCTGAGCTCGCAGGCCGGGGAGGGCATCGCATGAAGCGCACCCTGCTTTCGCTGATCGCACACTGGGCCGGCGGCGAGATCCACGGCGACGACGTGGCCATCGATGCGGTCAGCCATGACACCCGCAGCCTCGGTCCGGGCAGCCTGTATGTGGCGCTGCGCGGCGAGCGTTTTGACGGCCATGATTTCGCCGCCGACGCACAGGCGCGCGGTGCCAGTGCGCTGCTGGTCGAGCGCCTGCTGCCGATCGAGCTGCCGCAGGTGCTGGTGGCCGACAGTGAACTGGCGCTGGCGAAGATCGCCACCGGCATGCAGCGTGACCGCGGCACCGAGGTGTTCGCGATCACCGGCAGCAACGGCAAGACCAGCGTGAAGAGCCTGCTGCTGTCGATCCTGCAGCAGGTGGCACAGCACGCGCACAAGGTGGTCTACGCCAACCCGGGCAACCGCAACAACGAGATCGGCCTGCCGCTGGCGGTGATCGATGCGCCGGAAGATGCCGACTACGCCGTCTACGAGATGGGCGCTGGCAAGCCGGGTGACATCGCCTACCTGACCGATATCGCCCGCCCGCGCTATGCGCTGGTCAACAACATCGCCCCGGCCCATCTGGAACGCATGGGCAGCCTGCTCGGCGTGGCAGTGACCAAGGGCGCGATCTATGCCGCATTGCCGGCCGATGGTGTGGCGGTGATCAACGCCGACGATGCCTACGGCCGCTGGTTCGAACAGCATTTCGTCGGCACTCCGCCGCGCTGCCGCGTGCTGCGCTATGGCCTGGAACATACCGCCGACGTGACCGCGCGCGACATCCGCGCCGGTGCGCAGGGCAGCCAGTTCACCCTGGTTTCGCCGGCCGGTGAAGCCCGCGTGGTGCTCGGCCTGCCGGGGCGCCACAACGTCAGCAATGCACTGGCCGCGGCCAGCCTGGCGCTGGCCGCCGGTGTCGATCTCGCGCTGATTGCCGCCGGCCTGGCCGAGGCACAGCCGGTGCCGGGTCGGCAGATCGCCCATCAGCTGCGCAACGGCGCGGTGCTGGTGGATGACAGCTACAACGCCAATCCCGGCTCCTTGGCTGCGGCCATCGATGCCCTGGCCGCAGCCCCGGAAGAGGGCTGGCTGGTGCTGGGCGACATGCGCGAGCTGGGGCCGGACGCTGAAGCACTGCACGCGCAGGCGGGGCTCCGCGCGCGCGCTGCTGGCCTCAAGCGCCTGTATGCGCTGGGCCCGCTCAGCGCCGCTGCCGCCACCGCCTTCGGCGAAGGCGGCCGTCATTTCGCCACCCATGACGCGCTGTCGCAGGCGCTGAAGGACGAGCTGCACGCCGGCGTGCGCTGCCTGGTCAAGGGTTCCCGTGGCAGCGCCATGGACACGATTGTCAAAGCGCTGCTGGCGCAAGGAGAGGAATCCCCGCATGTTGTATGAACTGGCTCGATGGTTGCAGCAGTTGGAGAGCCTGTTCGGGCTGTTCAACTACCAGACGTTCCGCGCCATCCTTGCCGCGCTGACGGCCCTGTTCCTGTCGCTGTGGCTCGGCCCGGCGATGATCCGCAAGCTTGCCCAGTTCAAGGGCGGCCAGCCGATCCGCAAGGACGGTCCGCAGACCCATTTCTCCAAGGCCGGCACACCGACCATGGGCGGTTCGCTGATCCTGCTCACCATCACCCTGTCGGTGCTGATGTGGGCTGACCTGCGCAACCGCTACGTGTGGCTGGTGCTGGCGGTGATGCTGTGCTTCGGCGCCATCGGCTGGTATGACGACTGGATCAAGATCGTCCGCCGCGACCCGAACGGCCTGAAGTCGCGCTGGAAGTACCTGCTGCAGTCGATCTTCGGCCTGGCCGCGGGCCTGTTCCTGTTCTACACGGCCGACGTGCCGGCGGCGCTGACCTTCTACATCCCGATGTTCAAGTCGATCGCGCTGCCGCTGGCCGGCATCGGCTTCGTGGCCATCGCCTACTTCTGGATCGTCGGTTTCTCCAACGCGGTGAACCTGACCGACGGCCTGGACGGCCTGGCGATCATGCCGACCGTGCTGGTGGCCTGCGCGCTGGGTGTGTTCGCCTACGCCTCGGGCAACGTGGTGTTCGCCAACTACCTGCAGATCCCGCAGATCCCGGGCGCCGGCGAGCTGGTCATCATCTGCGCGGCCATCGCCGGTGCGGGCCTCGGCTTCCTGTGGTTCAACACCTATCCGGCCATGGTGTTCATGGGCGACATCGGTGCACTGGCGCTGGGTGCGGTGCTGGGCACGATCGCGGTGATCACCCGCCAGGAACTGGTGCTGGTGATCATGGGCGGCGTGTTCGTCATCGAAACGCTGTCGGTGATGATCCAGGTCGCCTCGTTCAAGCTGACCGGCAAGCGCGTGTTCCGCATGGCGCCGATCCATCACCACTTCGAACTGAAGGGCTGGCCGGAGCCGCGCGTGATCGTGCGCTTCTGGATCATCTCCGTCGTGCTCGTGCTGATCGGCCTGGCCACGTTGAAGGTGCGCTGAGATGAACGACCTGTCCCGCCAGGCAACACGCCTTGAAGCCATCGAAGGCAGCTACGACAAGTGGCTGCTGGGCGCGATCATCGCGCTCACGGGCATTGGCGTGGTGATGGTGGCGTCCAGTTCGATCGCGCTGATGAGCAGCCCGTTCTACTACCTCAACCGCCACCTGATCTTCCTGGCGGTGGGCATCGTGCTGGCGGTCGTGGCCGCCCGCACTGAACTGAAGTCCATCGAGCAGTACAACCAGATGCTGCTGCTGGGCTGCTTCGTGCTGCTGCTGGCGGTGTTCGCACCGGGCCTGGGCAGCACGGTCAACGGCGCACGCCGCTGGATCAACCTGGGCATCTCCAAGTTCCAGACGGTGGAAGCGGTGAAGGTGCTCTACATCGTCTGGCTGTCCAGCTATCTGGTGCGCTTCCGCGACGAGGTCAACGCGACCTGGCCCGCGATGCTCAAGCCGTTGGGCGTGGCCGGTGCGCTGGTGCTGTTGCTGCTGCTGCAGCCGGACTTCGGTTCGTCCACCCTGCTGCTGGCGATCACCGCCGGCATGCTGGTGCTGGGCGGGGTGAACATGCCGCGCATGTCGATGCCGGTGATCATCGGCCTGGTCGGCATGAGCGCGCTGGCGATCATCGAGCCGTACCGCATGCGCCGCATCACCTCCTTCCTGGACCCGTGGGCCGACCAGCAGGGCGACGGCTACCAGCTGTCCAACGCGCTGATGGCGGTGGGCCGTGGCGAGTGGACCGGCGTCGGCCTGGGCAACTCGGTGCAGAAGCTGTACTACCTGCCTGAAGCGCACACCGACTTCATCTTCTCGGTCACCGCCGAGGAATTCGGCTTCCTGGGCACCTGCGTGATCGTGGCGCTGTATGCGCTGCTGGTCGGCCGCACCTTCTGGCTGGGCATGCGCTGCGTGGAAATGAAGCGCCACTTCTCCGGCTATATCGCGTTCGGCATCGGCCTGTGGATCAGCATGCAGACCTTCGTCTCGATCGGCGTGAACCTGGGCATCCTGCCGACCAAGGGCCTGACCCTGCCGCTGATCTCCTCCGGCGGTTCGTCGGTGCTGATGACCTGCGTGGCGATGGGCCTGCTGCTGCGCGTGTCCTATGAGCTCAAGCGCGCCGAGCGCCGCCAGGCCGTGCGCATCGGCGGCGCCGAAGACGCCGCTGCCGAGCCGATGGACGGGCCCGCCGCGCCGGTGGCCGCCAGCGTGCCGATGAGCGCCGAGCCGGTGGCTGCCGCTGCGCCGAACGCTGCGCGTGGCACCAGCCGCCTGCAGTCGCGCATCGAACCGACCTTCGGGAGGCTGTCATGAGCAGTGCTTCCAACGCCCGCCCGGTGATGATCCTGGCCGGTGGCACCGGCGGTCACATCTTCCCCGGCCTGGCCGTGGCCCGCGTGCTGCGCCAGCGCGGCGTGCCGGTCACCTGGATGGGCGCCGATGGTGCGATGGAAACGCGCCTGGTGCCGCAGCACGACATTCCGATCGACACGCTGGCCATCACCGGCCTGCGCGGCAAGGGCAAGCTGGCCCTGCTGGGCGCGCCGTGGCGGCTGATGCGCGCGCTGCGCGCGGCCGGCATGATCATCCGCAAGCGCCAGCCGCGTGCGGTGGTCGCCTTCGGCGGCTTCGCCTCCGGCCCTGGCGGCATGGCCACGCGCCTGCATGGCCTGCCGCTGCTGGTGCACGAACAGAATCGCGCGCCCGGCATGACCAACCGCATCCTGTCGCGCTATGCGCGCCGGTTGCTGACCGGCTTCCCCGGTACCTTCGCCGCGCGCGAGGAGTTCGTCGGCAACCCGGTGCGTGCGGAGATCGCCGCCATCGCACCGCCGGAACAGCGCTTCGCCGACCGTCACGGCCCGCTGCGTGTGCTGGTGGTCGGTGGCAGCCAGGGCGCGCGTGCGCTCAACACCGGCGTGCCGCAGGCGATTGCTGCGCTGGGCACGAGCGTGCCGGTGCAGGTGCGCCACCAGAGCGGCGAGAAGCTGCATGCCGAAGCGGTCGAGGCGTATGCCAAGGCCGGCGTGCAGGCTGAAATCACCCCGTTCATCGCGAACATGGCCGAAGCCTTCGCCTGGGCCGATCTGGTCGTGTGCCGTGCCGGCGCGTCGACGCTGGCCGAGCTGTGCGCGGTCGGTGTCGGCAGCGTACTGGTGCCATTCCCTGCCGCCGTCGACGATCACCAGACCCGCAATGCGGAGTACCTGGTCGAGCGCGGCGCGGCGGTGTTGCTGAAGCAGGACGGAACGCTGGCCGACGGCATTGCCGCACTGCTGCGCGATCTGTCCGAAAATCCCGCCCGCCGCATGCAGATGGCGCAAGCCGCGCGTGCCCTGGCCAAGGTCGATGCCGCCGAGCGCATCGCCGATATCATTCTTGAGGAAGCTGTATGAAGAAGGCATGCCACCGCGCCTGCCCTGCGCGAGGCCGCGCATGATCCGCCGCCTGCACGACACCAACGACCTGGTGCGCGCATTCCCGCGCGTGCATTTCGTCGGCATCGGCGGCACCGGCATGAGCGGTATCGCCGAAGTGATGCTGACGCTGGGCTATGAAGTGTCCGGCTCGGACAACGCCGACAACGTGGCGACCCGCCGCCTGGCCAGCCTGGGTGCGCGCATCATGCGCGGCCACTCGGCGGCCAACGTGCTGGGCACCGACTGCGTGGTGGTCTCCAGCGCCATCCGCGAAGACAACCCGGAACTGATGGAAGCGCGCAGCCAGCGCATTCCGATCATGCCGCGCGCAGCGATGCTGGCCGAACTGATGCGCTTCCGCCGCGGCATTGCCGTGGCCGGTACCCATGGCAAGACCACCACCACCAGCCTCACCGCTGCGGTGCTGAGCGAAGGTGGCCTGGACCCGACCTTCGTGATCGGTGGCCAGCTGCTGGCTGCCGGCGCCAACGCCAAGCTGGGCGGTGGGCAGTGGCTGGTGGCCGAGGCCGACGAAAGCGATGGCAGCTTCCTGCGCCTGAATCCGCTGATGTCGATCATCACCAACATCGATGCCGATCATCTGGAGAACTACGGCAACGACTTCGCCCGCGTGCAGGCGGCGTTCGCCGAGTTCCTGCAGCGCCTGCCGTTCTACGGCCTGGCGGTGCTGTGCATCGACGACCCGGAAGTGGCTGCACTGGCCGCCAAGACCCCGCGCCACGTGATGAGCTACGGCATGAGCCCGCAGGCCGACGTGCGCGCCGAGAACGTGGTGCAGGAAGGCTCGCGCATGCGCTTCACCCTGCGCCTGCCGCAGGGCACCAGCCAGGAAGTGGTGCTGGCGCTGCCGGGCAAGCACAACGTGTTGAACGCGCTGGCCGCCGCTGCGGTGGGCTGGCAGCTGGGCGTGGCGCCGGATGCCATTGCACGCGCGCTGGAAGCCTTTGCCGGTGTCGGCCGTCGCTTCAACGATCTGGGCGAAGTGACCACCGCCAGCGGTGCCAAGGTCCGCATCATCGACGACTACGGTCATCACCCGAGCGAGCTGGAAGCCGTGTTCGCCGCCGCCCGCGGTGGCTGGGCCGACAAGCGCCTGGTGGTGGCCTTCCAGCCGCACCGCTACAGCCGTACCCGCGACCAGTTCGACAAGTTCGCCGCGGTGCTGTCCAGCGTCGACGCGCTGGTGCTGAGCGAGGTCTACCCGGCCGGTGAAGAGCCGATTGCCGGTGCCGACTCGCACGCGCTGGCCCGTGCCATCCGTGCGCGCGGCCGCAGCGAGCCGGTGGTGGTGGGCAAGGCCGCCGAACTGGCCAGCGTGCTGCCGGACGTACTGCAGGACGGTGACCTGCTGCTGATGATGGGGGCGGGCGACATCGGCGCCGTGGCCACCCACATCGCGGTGGAAGGCTTCAAGGGGGAGGGCGAGGCGTGAGCACGCTGACCTTCCCGCCGCTGCACGTGACCGACCCGGCTCGCTTCGGCCGCGTCGCCGTGCTGCTCGGTGGCACCTCCAGCGAACGCGAGGTATCGCTGGATTCCGGCCGCAACGTGCTCGAAGCCCTGCAGTCACGCGGCGTCGATGCGTTTGCCGTGGACGGCATCCCTGCGCTGGCCAAGGCGCTGGCCGCCGGTGGCATCGATCGCGTGTTCAACATCCTGCATGGTCACAACGGTGGTGGTGAGGACGGCATCGTGCAGGGCCTGATGGACGCCTTCGGCGTGCCGTACACCGGCTCGGACGTGTTGGGTTCGGCGCTGAGCATGGACAAGATCCGCACCAAGCAGGTGTGGCTGTCGCTGGGCCTGCCGACCCCGCAGTACCGCAAGGTCACTGCCGAGGACGTGCACGCCAATGCCGCCGAACTGGGCCTGCCGGTGGTGGTGAAGCCGGCCAACGAAGGTTCCAGCGTGGGCATCAGCCGGGTCACCGACGATGCAGGCCTGGATGAGGCCGTGGCGCTGGCCGCGCGCTACGACGGCCAGCTGCTGATGGAGCAGATGGTGGTGGGCGACGAACTGACCGTGGCCATCCTGGGGGATGTCGCGCTGCCGTCGATCCGCATCGTGCCCAAGGGCCAGTGGTACGACTACAACGCCAAGTACATCGCCGAAGACACCCAGTATCTGTGCCCGGGCCTGGACGGTGACGACGAAGAAGAAATCCGGCGCATCGCGCTGGCTGCATTCCGTGCCGCCGGTTGCCGTGGCTGGGGCCGCGTGGACGTGATGCGCGATCGCAGCAGCGGCCGCTTCTTCCTGCTGGAAGTGAACACCGCGCCGGGCATGACCAGCCATTCGCTGGTGCCCAAGGCCGCGGGCCAGGCCGGCATCAGCTTCGAAGAGCTGGTGTGGCGCGTGCTGGAACAGACCCTGGAGGCCTCGCACGCATGAACGCGGTGCTGCGCATCTTCGTCTGGCTGTTGGCGCTGTCGGTGGTTGCACTGCCGGTGGTGGCCGTGGTCAATGGCTGGGTCGGCGCCGAGCGCTGGCCGCTGGCGAAGCTGCGCGTGCATGGTGAGTTCAAGCGGGTGCCGGCCGAACAGCTGCAGCAGGTGCTGCTGCCGTACGCGCGCGCCGGCTTCTTCGCGGTCAAGCTGCAGGACGCGCAGGATGCGCTGGAACAGCTGCCGTGGGTGGAAAGCGCGCAGGTGCGCAAGCAGTGGCCGGACGTGCTGGAAGTGACCCTGGTCGAGCACAAGCCGTTCGCGCGCTGGGGCAGCGACCGCCTGGTTTCCGAGCAGGGCAAGTTGTTCCCCACGCCGAAGAAGCTGGCCGACCTGGCGCTGCCCGAACTGGATGGCCCCGACAGCCAGACAGAAGAAGTGATGAAGCTGTACAGCGACTCGCGTGCATTGTTCGCACCGGCCGGCGTCGACGTGCGCCGGGTGACGATGGATGCACGCGGCAGTTGGTCGCTGGTGCTGAGCAACGGCACCGAAGTGGTGGTGGGCCGCGACGACGCGCGCTCGCGCATGCAGCGCTTCGTCAAGGTGCTGCCGCAGCTGAACCGTCAGGACGCGCCGATCGAGCGCGCCGACCTCCGTTACACCAATGGTTTCACGCTGAGCTGGGGTACCCCGGCCACGCCGGCGAAAACGCCGGCGACCCCAGCCAGCAGGACGCAGGAAAGGACATGAATCGCAAGGGTGACAAATCGCTGATCGTTGGCCTGGACATCGGCACCTCCAAGGTGGTGGCGCTGGTGGGCGAGTATTCGCCGGGCAACCCGATCGAAGTGATCGGCATTGGCTCGCACGAGTCGCGCGGTTTGAAGCGCGGCGTGGTGGTGGACATCGAATCGACCGTGCAGTCGATCCAGCGCGCGGTGGAAGAAGCCGAGCTGATGGCCGGCTGCGAGATCCGCTCGGTGTACGCCTCGATCTCCGGCAACCACGTGCAGTGCAAGAATTCGCCGGGCATCGTGCCGATCCGCGACGGGGAAGTGACCTGGGGCGACCTGGATCGCGTGCTCGATGCGGCCAAGGCGGTGGCGATTCCGGCCGACCAGAAGATCCTGCACGCGATCCCGCGCGAGTACGTGCTGGACGACTCGCAGGAAGGCATCCGCAACCCGGTCGGCATGACCGGCGTGCGCCTGGAGGTGCACGCGCACCTGGTGGTGTGCGCGCAGTCGGCCGCGGCCAACATCAGCAAGTGCGTGCAGCGCTGCGGCCTGCAGGTGGATGACCTGGTGCTGTCCTCGCTGGCCTCCAGCGTGGCGGTGCTGACTGCTGACGAGCGCGAGCTGGGCGTGGTGCTGGTCGACATGGGCGCCGGCACCACCGACATCGCGGTGTTCGTGCAGGGCGCGATCTGCCACACCGCCTCGCTGCCGATCGCCGGCGACCACGTCACCAACGACATCGCGCACATGCTGCGCACGCCGACCCCGGAAGCCGAGCAGATCAAGGTGCGTTACGCCTGCGCCCTGGCCCAGCTGGCCACCGCCGAGGAGAGCATCCAGGTGCCGTCGGTGGGTGACCGCCCGCCGCGTCGCATGCCGCGCCACTCGCTGGCGCAGGCGGTGCAGGGTCGTTACGAGGAGATCTTCGAGATGGTGCAGGCCGAACTGCGCCGCTCCGGCTTCGAGGAACTGGTGCGCGCCGGCATGGTGCTGACCGGTGGCGCTTCGAAGATGGAAGGCGTGGTCGAGCTGGCCGAGGAAATGCTGCAGATGCCGGTGCGCGTGGGCATTCCGCAGCACGTCACCGGCCTCGGCGAAGTAGTCGGCAACCCGGTGCATGCCACCGGCGTGGGCCTGCTGCTGATGGGCAGCCAGATCGAGCATCCGCGCCGGCCGTCGCTGCCGACCGGGCGCGCTGGAAGCATGTTCAAGAAACTCAAGACCTGGTTCCGCGGCGAGTTCTGACGCGGAACCCGTAATACCGGGCCTGGCCCGGTCGCAGTACCCGCAGTACCCGCATCACAAGGCAACACCGGCAACACACAACCCACACAGCCGCAACGTTGGCATGCAGCAGGACGGCAGGACGCCCGAATGCCCATGCCAGCCAAAGCGGATACAACGAGGACACGGACATGGCGCATTTTGAACTGATCGAAAAGATGGCACCCAATGCGGTGATCAAGGTGGTTGGCGTGGGCGGCGGCGGCGGCAATGCCGTGGCGCACATGGTCAACTCGGCGGTGGATGGCGTGGAATTCATCACCGCCAACACCGACTCGCAGGCCATCAAGAATTGTGGTGCCAAGCTGCAGCTGCAGCTGGGTACCAACGTGACCAAGGGCCTGGGCGCAGGCGCGAATCCGGAAGTCGGCCGCCAGGCCGCGCTGGAAGACCGTGAGCGCATCATGGACGCGCTGCAGGGCGCGGACATGGTCTTCATCACCGCCGGCATGGGCGGTGGCACCGGCACCGGCGCGGCACCGGTGGTGGCACAGCTGGCCAAGGAAATGGGCATCCTGACCGTGGCCGTGGTCACCAAGCCGTTCCCGTTCGAAGGCCGTCGCCGCATGCAGGTGGCGCTGAAGGGCATCGAGGAACTGAGCCAGCACTGCGACTCGCTGATCACCATCCCGAACGAGAAGCTGATCACCGTGCTGGGCCGCAACGCGACCATGATCCAGGCCTTCCGTGCCGCCAACGACGTGCTGCAGGGCGCCGTGCAGGGCATCGCCGACCTGATCGTGCGTCCGGGCCTGATCAACGTCGACTTCGCCGACGTGCGCACCGTCATGTCCGAAATGGGCCTGGCGATGATGGGTACCGGCACCGCGCGTGGTGATGACCGCGCCCAGGCCGCCGCCGAAGCCGCGATCCAGAACCCGCTGCTGGACGATGTGAACCTGGCCGGTGCCAACGGCATCCTGGTCAACATCACCGCCGGTGCGGACTTCACCATGGCCGAGTTCGACGAGATCGGCCGCACCATCGATGGCTTCGCTTCCGAAGACGCCACCGTGGTGGTCGGTACCGTGCTGGATCCGGACATGCAGGACGAAGTGCGCGTGACCGTGGTCGCTACCGGCCTGAACCGCGTGTCGGCCAGCAAGACCCAGCGTCCGGGCGAGCGTGCGCCGATCAAGCTGGTCCGCAATGCCACCACCGGCCAGCCGGAATTCGGTGACTTCGACAACGGCGGCGACGCTGTGTCCAAGGCCGTCGGTGGCATGGGCCTGGGCCTGCGTCGTGCCAGCAGCGATACCGCAGCGGCTTCGGCCCCGTCGGCCCCGGCGGCTTCGGCACCGGCTGCGGCGGAACTGCCGAACGACTACCTGGACATCCCGGCGTTCCTGCGCCGCCAGGCGGACTGAGCGGGGCGGCCCGGGGTTGTCCTCCCCGGGTTGCGCCACCATGTCCTGAAAATGCGGGCGCCGGGCCAGGATGGGCCCGGCCGCCCTGCTTCATGTGCGTCCCATTGGCGCGCCGGTGCGTCCTGCCTGCTTTCAGCCGGGGTAGGGGACCTTGCGTGTTAATCTAATGTGTCACTTCCGGTCCATCCCCCATGATCCAGCAA
Source organism: Stenotrophomonas sp. GD03877 (assembly GCF_029840555.1). Taxonomy (NCBI): domain Bacteria; kingdom Pseudomonadati; phylum Pseudomonadota; class Gammaproteobacteria; order Lysobacterales; family Lysobacteraceae; genus Stenotrophomonas; species Stenotrophomonas sp. GD03877. The sequence goes on from NZ_JAOCCT010000001.1 coordinate 104,207, forward strand.
CGCACCCTCAAGAACACGATCCGCGCCACCGGCGTTGGCCTGCACAGCGGTGACAAGGTCTACATGACCCTGCGCCCGGCACCGGTCAACCATGGCATCGTGTTCCGCCGCGTGGACCTGGACCCGGTGGTGGAAGTGCCGGCCAAGGCCGAGCTGGTCACCGAAGTGACCCTGTGCACCGGCCTGACCTGCAACGACGCCAAGATCCAGACCGTCGAACACCTGATGTCGGCGCTGGCCGGCCTGGGTGTGGACAACATCATCGTCGAACTGTCCTCGGCCGAGCTGCCGATCATGGACGGTTCGGCCGGCCCCTTCGTGTTCCTGCTGCAGTCGGCGGGCATCGTGGAACAGGATGCGCCCAAGCGCTTCATCCGCGTGCTGAAGACCGTGGAAGTGACCGAGGGCGACAAGGTGGCCCGCTTCAGCCCGTACGAGGGCTACAAGCTGGGCTTCACCATCCAGTTCGACCACCCGATGATCCCGGCCAAGCAGTCGCGCCAGGAAATCGAGTTCTCGACGCTGGCCTACACCAAGGAAATCTCCCGCGCGCGCACCTTCGGCTTCATGCGCGACCTGGAATACATGCGCGAGCGCAACCTGGGCCTGGGCGGTTCGATGGACAACGCCATCGTGCTGGACGAGTTCCGCGTGCTCAACGAAGACGGCCTGCGCTACGCCGACGAATTCGTGCGCCACAAGATCCTCGACGCGATCGGCGACCTTTATCTGGCCGGTGGCCAGGTGCTGGGTGCCTACGAGGGCTTCAAGTCGGGTCACGCGCTCAACAACAAGCTGGTGCGCGCGCTGATGGCCGATGCCACCGCCTGGGAATGGGTCAGCTTCGACTCGCCGGCCACGCCGGATCCGGTCGAATATGCCACTCCGGCCTACGCCTGATTTCTGCAGGTTGTTGAATTGAAAGACAAAAACGCCGCCTTCCAGGGCGGCGTTGTCGTTTCAGGTATCTTCGTCGCATTCAGCATGCTTGACGCGCATCAAGGCCGGTTCGAGGTCACGGTTTTGTGAACCTGTTGGATCGGAAGCCTGAATTTAACGTAGTTTTAACAACAATCTAACGACAGGCCCCCGGATGGCAGCTAGGATGCGACCCGGCCCCCGAAATGTTTCACGCCGTGGTGACACGTGCGACGGGGAGCGGAGCCGGATGCTCCGTTGTCGTCAGGACCGCTTCTTCGGCTTCGAAGGAACGTCCTGCAGGCAAGCCAAGGCGTCGCGTAGCCCTTTGTGCGTGGCGGCTGAAACTGCGTGGGGTCCATTCCGGTTGTCGAGCGCTGGGGAGCGCGTGGGAGTGGGAGACGCAGTCTTGATGGTCACCTTGGTGGCCTTCAGCCCGATGGAACGGGCCGCGTCGAGCAACTGGGCTTCGGCAAGCCGCAACTTGGCATGCCAGACCGGGGACTCGACGAGAAAAACGAGGTGTTCCCCGTCCACATTGGCCAGCCGGCAACGGCTGCGCAGAGGTGGCGGCAACTGGGGGCGCAACTGACGGTCCAGCGCGTCGAGCCACAAGGCACGCCGCAGCGGGTTCCCGCTTTTGTCCGCCATCACCGCATCCAGCGCCGGCTTCGGCACTGACGCGGGGCGAACGCTGGATTTCGGCTCAGACATGAAAACTCACTGATGGCATTCAAAAAGATCGTAATCAAAACGCGTGAAGGACAGGCCAAATCGTCGCCCATCGCGCGTTTGCGGTTCTATTTCGAGGACCGCCCCCGCGCCCTGCTGGGCAGCGTGCTCGGGGTAGGCTGCATTATCGGCCTTGCCGGTGGCATTGGCGCCAGCGCGCTGAATGACTCCCGCCTGCAGGCCAAGGTCGAGCGCCAGGATGCGGAGCTGGCCAAGGTCAAGCGCGATGCGCAGACCCAGGTCAACGCGCTGGCGGCCCGCCTCGGCGAGCTGCAGGCCCAGGCCACACGCCTCAACGCCCTCGGCGAACGGCTGACCCAGATGGGCAAGCTGGAAGACGGCGAGTTCGACTTCAACGAGACCCCCGGCCTCGGTGACGGTGACGCCGGCGGCCCGACCAGCGACATCCCGGTCAAGGACGTCAACGCCGACTTACAGGTGCTGGAGCAGCGCTTCGCTGCTTCAGGCCGCCAGTTGTCGGTGATGGAATCGCTGATGTTCGACCACCAGCTGCAGCAGAACGCCGTGCCCTCGCGCATGCCGATCCGCAACAGCTATGTGACCTCCGGTTTCGGCACCCGTGCCGACCCGTTCGGCCGCGGTGCCGCCACCCACAAGGGCATGGACTTCCACGCCAAGGTCGGTGACCCGGTGATGGCCGTGGCCGAAGGCGTGGTCAGCTTCGCCGGCGTCAAGGGCGGCTACGGCAACGTGGTCGACGTCGACCACGGTAACGGCTACGTCACCCGCTACGCGCACAATTCGCGCCTGGTGGTGAAGGTCGGCGACCTGGTCCGTGCCGGGTAGGAAGTGGCCAAGGCCGGTTCCACCGGTCGTTCGACCGGCGCCCACGTGCACTTCGAGGTGTGGGAGAACGGCAACGTGGTCAACCCGCGCAAGTTCCTTGGCGACGGCGGCAATACGCCGGTTGGCCGCATCAGCCGCGGTTGAACCCAACGCCGGGCATGGCCCGGCGCTACCGGCACGCCGTCGGATCCCGGCGGTAGCGCGGGGCCATGCCCCGCGAGCGCGAAGCGCGGCCGCCAGGACCCTGGTCCCGGCCGCCTGGACGACCGCAAAGGGTTGAAACCCCTCACGGCCGTCCCAAGCTACAATGGGTGTTGCCATCGACAGGGCGCCAGGCGCCCTGTTTCGTTTGCGGCGGACGGATCCCAAGGGGGAGGCCGGGCGTCGTGTCCATCCAACCCGGTTCCTTCAATGATCAACAGCCTGCTTACCCGCGTATTTGGCAGTCGTAACGAACGACAGCTGCGCCAGCTCAACCGCATCGTCGCCAAGATCAATGCGCTGGAACCGGAGATCGAGAAGCTTTCCGACGAGCAGCTTCAGGCCAAGACGCCGGAGTTCAAGCAGCGCATTGCCAATGGTGAAGCCCTGGACAAGGTGCTGCCGGAAGCGTTCGCGGTCTGCCGCGAGGCCGGTCGCCGCGTGCTGGGCATGCGCCACTACGACGTGCAGCTGATCGGCGGCATGGTGCTTCACCTGGGCAAGATCGCAGAAATGCGCACCGGTGAAGGCAAGACCCTGGTGGCGACCCTGCCGGTGTACCTCAACGCGCTGGAAGGCAAGGGCGTGCACGTGGTCACCGTGAACGACTACCTGGCGCGCCGTGACGCCGCGCAGATGGGCAAGCTGTACAACTGGCTGGGCCTGAGCGTGGGCGTGGTCTACCCGGGCATGCCGCACAGCGACAAGCGCGAAGCCTACGCCTCGGACATCACCTACGGCACCAACAACGAATTCGGTTTCGACTACCTGCGCGACAACATGGCGCTGTCCAAGGCCGACCGCTACCAGCGCGGCCTGCACTACGCCATCGTCGACGAAGTCGACTCCATCCTGATCGACGAAGCGCGTACCCCGCTGATCATCTCCGGCCCGGCCGATGATTCCCCGGAGCTGTACATCCGCGTCAACCGCGTCGTGCCGAACCTGGTCAAGCAGGAAGTGGAAGACGGCGAAGGCGACTTCTGGGTCGACGAGAAGGGCAAGCAGGTGCACCTGTCAGAAGCGGGCATGGAGCACGCCGAGCAGCTGCTGGTCGAGGCCGGCATCCTCGACGGCGAGACCGAAGGCCTGTACGCGCCGCAGAACCTGACCGTGGTCCACCACCTCAACGCCGCACTGCGCGCGCACGCGATCTACCAGCGTGACGTGGACTACATCGTGCGCGATGGCGAAGTGGTCATCGTCGATGAGTTCACCGGCCGCACCCTGTCCGGCCGTCGCTGGTCCGATGGCCTGCACCAGGCGGTGGAAGCGAAGGAAGGCGTGCCGGTCCAGCGCGAGAACCAGACGCTGGCGAGCATCACCTTCCAGAACCTGTTCCGCATGTACAAGAAGCTGTCCGGCATGACCGGTACGGCCGATACCGAAGCCTTCGAGTTCCAGAGCATTTACGGCCTGGAAGTGGTGGTGATTCCGACCAACCGCCCGACCATCCGCAAGGACAGCCCGGACCAGGTGTTCCTCAACCGCAAGGGCAAGTTCAATGCGGTGCTGGCCGACATCGAAGAGTGCGCCAAGCGCGGCCAGCCGGTGCTGGTGGGTACCACCTCGATCGAAACCTCGGAAATGCTGTCCGAGCACCTGCGCAAGGCGGGCGTGAAGCACGAAGTGCTAAACGCCAAGCAGCATGACCGCGAAGCGACCATCGTCGCCAATGCCGGCCGTCCGGCGGCCGTGACCATTGCCACCAACATGGCCGGCCGTGGTACCGACATCGTGCTGGGCGGTTCGCTGGAAGCGGAAATCCACGAGCTGGGCGAAGGTGCCACCGACGAGCAGAAGGCCGCGGTCAAGGCCGAATGGCAGAAGCGCCACGAGGCCGTCAAGGCTGCCGGCGGCCTGCACATCGTCGGTACCGAACGCCATGAATCGCGCCGTATCGACAACCAGCTGCGTGGCCGTTCGGGCCGCCAGGGTGACCCGGGTTCGTCCCGCTTCTACCTGTCGCTGGAAGACAACCTGATGCGCATCTTCGCCTCCGACTGGGTGCAGAAGGCCATGCGCATGATGGGCATGAAGGAAGATGACGTCATCGAGGACCGCCTGGTCAGCCGCCAGATCGAGAAGGCGCAGCGCAAGGTCGAGGCCCACAACTTCGACATCCGCAAGAACCTGCTGGACTTCGACGACGTCAACAACGACCAGCGCAAGGTGATCTACGCCCAGCGCGACGAGCTGCTGGACGCCGAGTCGGTGAAGGACAACGTCGACGGCATCCGCGACGACGTGATCTTCGACGTGGTGGCCCGCTTCGTGCCGCCGAACTCGATCGACGAGCAGTGGGACCTGCGTGGCCTGGAAGCGACCCTGGAGTCGGACTTCGGCCTGCAGATGTCGCTGACCGACCTGGTCAAGTCGCACGAAGAGCTGGACGCCGAAGCCATCGCCGCCAAGGTGCAGGAGCGCGTCAACCAGCACTTCGCCGAGAAGGAAGCTGGCGTGGGCGAAGAGACCATGCGCGCGCTGGAGAAGCACGTGATGCTGACCGTGCTGGACCAGAGCTGGAAGGAGCACCTGGCCCGCATGGATTACCTGCGCCAGGGCATCTACCTGCGTGGTTACGCGCAGAAGCAGCCGAAGCAGGAGTACAAGAAGGAAGCCTTCGAACTGTTCTCGGACATGCTGGAGAACGTCAAGCGCGAAGTGGTGACCCTGCTGTCGCGCGTGCGCATCCGCAGCGACGAGGAAGTGCAGGCGCTGGAAGCGGCAGAACGCCAGCAGGCCGAAGCCCGCCTGAGCCAGTCGCAGTTCCAGCACCAGGACGTGGGCGGCTACAGCGCCGACGAGGAAGCCGCGCAGGTGCAGGCTGCCCAGCAGGGCATCGCACAGGTGCAGCGCGACGAGCCGAAGATCGGCCGCAACGATCCATGCCCGTGCGGCAGTGGCAAGAAGTACAAGCACTGCCACGGCCAGCTGAGCTGACCCCGAAGAGCCCCGCGAAAGCGGGGCTCTTCTTTTAGGGCGGCTGTTTCGCAGGGCTGATCCGGCCCGATCCGAGATTGCGCGGGCCGCCCTGTTCTGGGCATGCTTCCTCCATGCCTTCCCCCACCCGATCGATCCACGTTGTGGCCGCCGTCATCACCGACGCCCGTGGCCGCGTGCTGCTCAACCGCCGTACCGAGAACCGCGACATGGCCGGCCTTTGGGAATTCCCTGGCGGCAAGCGCGAATCCGGCGAGACCTCCGAGCAGGCCCTGGTGCGCGAGCTGCGCGAGGAACTGGGCATCGAGGCCGATGTCGGCGAGTGGCTGATGGACGTGCCGCAGCGCTACCCGGACAAGCACCTGACCCTGGAAGTGCGCCACGTGCGCAGCTGGAAGGGAACCCCCCGCGGCCGTGAAGGGCAGGCGATCACCTGGGTGGCGCCGGACAAGCTGGGCCGCTATTCAATGCCGCCGGCAGACCTGCCGGTGGTGGCCGCCCTGCGCCAGCCCGACAGCTACCTGATCACCCCGGCGCCGGCCGATGATGAGGGCGGCATGCAGCATTGGCATGAACAGCTGCAGCGCGCGGTGGCCGCGGGCCAGCAGCGCATCCAGCTGCGGCTGCCATCGGCGCATCCGCAGCGGCAGGCGATGGTCGAGCAGGCCCTGCGCGCGCATCGTCGCAGCGGGGTGCAGTGGCTGCTCAACCGCGATATCGAGCTGGCACGCGCACTGGGCGTGGGCGTGCATCTGGGCAGCGAACAGCTGCTGGAGCTGTCGCAGCGTCCGCTGCCCGAAGGCCAGCTGGTGGCCGCGTCCTGTCATGACCTGCAGCAGCTGCAGGCCGCACAGCAGTTGGGCTGCGACTTCGCCGTGCTGGGTCCGGTGCAGGCCACGGCCAGCCATCCCGATGCCGTGCCGCTGGGCTGGGATGCCTTCGCCGAGCTGCGTGCGCAGGTGTCACTGCCGATCTACGCGCTGGGTGGCATGGGTAGTGGCCACATCAGTGAGGCGCGTCGCCATGGTGGGCAGGGCATCGCCGCCATTCGCGCGCTGTGGCCGGCGTGATGTCAGGGTCGGATCATCGCAACGCGCGGCTCTGACCCTCCCGATCACAACGTGATCCAGAAACACCCGTACTGCCGCCGCAACCCCAGCACCGTCGAAGCGCGCGACACGCTGCCGGGCAAGGTCTGTTCCAGGCGCAGGCCGATCGGATGCCGCGCCACAGAGGCCACAGAGTCGGATCCCTGCGCAGCAGGGCTCTGGCCCTCATCCTGCGATTGCGGCAGCGCCTGCGAGGGATACACCGGCACCACGTCCACCAATGGCCGCCGCGCCAACGATTCCAGTTGGCCGAGGATGCGCTGCGCACCCGCATCAGAGACCGCGCCCCACAGGTACAGCGAGGACAGCCGGTTCACATCGTTGCTGAGGATGCCAGTACGCAGCGCATCCACCAGTTCGCTCAGTCGCCGCGGGCAGCGTGCCCCCAGGGTGTCGCGCTGCAGGGTGTTGCCGGCGGGCGCAGGCGGCGGCAGCCGCGACTGCGCACCCAGGCTGTCGCAGGGACGGTCGGTATACACGCTCTGGCCCTGGGCATCGGTACAGCGGTTCAGGCGCGTGGACTGTGCCTGGGCGACGCTCGACAGCACGCACAGCGGCAGCAGCAACAGCAGGAAGGAAAGCCGGATCATTCCTGCAGGGTAGCGCCGATCACGCTTGCGCGTCGTGCTCTCAGCCCTGCAGCAGCTTCAGCACCGAGGTGGTCGGCTTGGCCAGGTTCAGGGTGTAGAAGTGCAGGCCGGGTGCGCCGCCTTCGATCAGGCGCTGGCACAGCCGGGCCACCACTTCAGTGCCGAATGCGCGCACTGACTCCGCGTCATCGCCATAGGCCTGCATCTTGCGGCTGATCCAACGCGGAATCTCCGCACCACACTGTTCGGAGAAGCGACGCAGCTGGCTGAAGTTGGCGATCGGCATGATGCCGGGGGTGATCGGTACCTGCACGCCCAACCGCCGCACTTCGTCGACGAAATGGAAGTACGCGTCCGGGTTGAAGAAGTACTGGGTGATCGCCGCATCGGCACCGGCATCGATCTTGGCCTTGAAGTGCTTCAGGTCGGCCAGTGCATCGGAGGCCTGCGGATGCGTTTCGGGGTACGCGCCCACTTCGATATGGAACGCATCGCCGTGCTCGGCGCGGATGAAGTCGATCAGTTCGGCGGCATAGCGCATGTCGCCGGGAAAGCCCATGCCCGACGGCAGGTCGCCGCGCAGCGCGACCAGGCGGCGGCAGCCGATGGCGCGGTACAGCTTGAGCAGCTCGCGGATTTCCTGGCGGGTGCCGCCCACGCACGACAGGTGCGGCGCGGCATCGAAACCGTGGTGCTGGTTGAGATGGCGCACGGTTTCGGAGGTGTAGCTCAGGGTCGAGCCACCGGCGCCGAAGGTACACGACACGTACTCGGGGCCGTAGTCCTTCAGCTTGGCCGCGGCGCGGTCCAGCTGGCTGCGCTGTTCGTCGGTCTTGGGCGGATAGAACTCGAAGCTGATGGCAGTCATGGCACGGGCGGTGGCGGCGGGTGCGGGTCAGTATATCGCTTCATCAAGATGGATGTTTGACGGCTGCGTGAGGGCAGGCCATCCGTGGCACGCGACCGTTCGCCCCGGTGTCCGGCCGTTGCTCCGAAATCGTAACCGGGGGCACTGGCCCGGCGGCACGCTGTTCCCATCCCGGCACCACCCACCCGACGAAGGAGCAGACGATGAAGATCTTCCTGGCACTGTGGTACGCAATGAAGGCCTTGGCCCGGCTGGCGATGATCGGCATGGCGATGGCCGTGCTTGGCTCCGGTCCGGCCCATGCGGCGGCCGCCACAGGCACCGGCAAGGTGCAGGTCGAGGTGGTCGGCAAGGGCCGTCCGCTGCTGATGATCCCCGGTCTCAACAGCAGCGCCGAGGTCTGGCGCGAGACCTGCCTGGCGCTGAAGGACGTGCAGTGCCATCTGGTGCAGCTGCCCGGCTTTGCCGGCGCCGAAGCCGCTGATCCGCGCCCGGCCGAGTTCCTGCCGGCCATGCGTGGGCAGCTGCTGGCCTACCTGCATGACCGGCACCTGGGCCCGGTGGTGGTGATCGGACACAGCCTGGGTGGCCTGCTGGGCCTGCAGATGGCGCAGACCGAGCCGGCGGCGGTCAGCGGCCTGGTGGTGGTCGATGCACTGCCGTTCCTGCCAGCCGCGCGTGACCCGAAGGCCACCGCAGACAGCGTGCGGCCGATGGCCGACCAGCTGCGCAAGGGCATGCTCGCTGCCGACGCCGCGCAATGGCAGGCGCAGTTGAAGGCCGGCCTTCCGGGCATGACCCGTGATCCGCAGCGCCAGGCCGAGCTGGGCCGCTGGGGCGAAGGCAGTGACCGCCAGACCACCGCCGATGCCATGCATGCGGTGATGACCACCGACCTGCGCGACAGCATCGCCTCGATCAGCGCACCGACGCTGGTGCTGGGCAGCTGGGCCGGTTACCAGCCGATGGGCGGCACCGAGGCCAGCACGCGCGCGGTGTTCCAGGCCCAGTACGCGAAGCTTCAGGGCGTGCAGATCGCGATGAGCGCGCAGGGGTTCCACTTCCTGATGTGGGATGATCCGCGCTGGCTGCAGGAGCAGGTGCAGCGTTTCCTCGCCGCGCACCCCTGACCCTTGTCCTCGCCGAGAGCCCGCATGGACGCCACTACCTCATCCCGCCGCTTCTGGACGCTCAATGCACTGGCATGGGCGGGTTATGCGATGTACGGGCTGTGGGCGGGGATGCGGATCGGCGGCGGCGTGGTGTTCAGCGGCATCGTGTTGATCACCGTCAGCGTGGCCGCCTGCCTGTGGCTGTGCAGTGGCATGCTGCGCGCGGTGGCGCTGCGCCAGCGCTGGTGGGAGGGGAGCCTGGGCAGCCTGGTGTTGAAACTGGCCGCCGGTGTGGTGGCCGGTGCCAGCGTCGCACAGGCGATGACGGCGGCGCTGCTGCTGCCGGCGCTGGCACTGGGCTGGGTGCAGCTGCCCGGTGGCCACGCGGATTACCGATGGTCTTCGCTGTTGGTGTACTGGATGAACACCGCGCTGTTCCTGCTGATGTGGACCGGCCTGTGGGCCGGCCTGCACGGTCTGCGCCGGGCGCGCCACAGTGAACTGGCCCGGCTGCGCGCCGAAGCCGAACGCAGCGCACTGGAGCGCGATGCACTGCGCGCACGGCTCAACCCGCACTTCATGTTCAATGCGCTGAACAACCTGCGCGCGCTGATCCTGGAAGATCCCGAGCGCGCCCGCGACATGGTCACGCGCCTGTCGCGCACGCTGCGCCAGGCGCTGGCGCACAACCGCAGTGAGCAGGTCACGCTGGCCGAAGAACTGGCGGTGGTGGACGACTATCTGGCGATCGAGGCGATCCACTTCGAGCAGCGCCTGCAGGTAGCTCGGCGCATCGATGTTGACGCCCTGCAGGCGCAGTTGCCGGCGATGGCGCTGCAGCTGCTGGTGGAGAATGCGATCAAGCACGGCATCGCCAGTCGTCCCGGCGGTGGCGGGATAGAGATCCGGGCCACGTTGGACGACGACGTGTTGCGCCTTCAGGTGGACAACCCGCTGGGCAATGCCAGCGAGCCCACCCACGGGCATGGTGTGGGTCTGGCCTACCTGCGTGCGCAGCTCGGTTCGCGCGGGCGTTTCACCCTGCAGCCGGTCGGCGATCGCATGCAGGCCCTGCTGGAGATTCCGCAATGAGTCGCGTACTGCGTGTACTGATCGTCGATGACGCACGGCTGGCACGGCAGGAGCTGCGCACGCTGTTGTCGGCGTTGCCCTGGGTGCAGTGCGTGGGTGAAGCCGACGATGTGCCTGCCGCGCGCGAGGCGATCGCCACGCTGGCGCCGGACCTGGTGCTGCTGGACGTGCAGATGCCTTCCGGCAGTGGTTTCGATGTGCTGGACGGCCTGGAGACGGTGCCTGCAGTGGTGTTCGTCACCGCCTACGACACCTACGCCGTGCGCGCGTTCCAGGCCAATGCGCTGGATTATCTGGTGAAGCCTGTCGAGGCGCCACGCTTGCTGGAGGCGCTGGAGCGGGCGCGCCAGCGCGAGGTGGTGGCGGGCGAAACGCGGGAGCCGCGCAGCACACTGGGCGCGCAGGACCAGGTGTTCGTGCGCGAGGGAGAACGCTGCTGGTTCGTGGCGGTCTCCGAGATCCGCCGGCTGGTGGTGGATGGCAATTACACGCGGCTGTGGTTCCGCGACCAGAACGCCTTGCTGACCCGCAGCCTGAGCGCGTTGGAAGCACGACTGCCGCAGGATCTGTTCTTCCGTGCCAACCGCAATACCCTGGTCAACCTGCGCCGCATCCGTGGCGTAACGCCCAGCATTGCCGATGGTTACGAGCTGACGCTGGATGATGGCAGTGAGGTGGAAGTGTCGCGGCGGCAGGCACGTGAACTGCGCGAGCGGATGGCGTTGTAGCTGCCGCTACAGCTCGGCACTGACCGGGCTGGTGATGAAGCCCCACAGCAGGCGTGCCATTACGGCGGGTGAGCGTGCCTGCCCGCGCGCATAGGCCAGCAGCGCATCCAGCCGCGGGCGGTCATAGAGGTGGCCGGCCAGCAGTACCGCATGCACGCGACGGGTATTGGCGGTGTCGTGCAGCGGGTTGCCATCAAGCAGCACCAGGTCTGCGGCTTTGCCGACTTCGACGCTGCCATGCGATGCCTGCAACTGCAGATGACGCGCGGCCTGCAGCGTGGCTGCGCGCAGCACGTCGGCCTGGCTCAGGCCGGCGTGCCGCAGCCACTGCAGTTCATCGTGGTAGCGGAAGCCGCCCAATCCGGTATCGGTGCCGACCAGCACGGTGACGCCGGCACGATGCGCCGCACCGGTCAGTGCCAACCCATGCTCGAAGTAGGTCTTCAGTGCGTCTTCGCCGCGTCGGCCGGGATAGCGCGCCACGGTGGCCTGCAGGTCATCACGCCACGCCCAGCGTGAGAGCGGGTCCAGATAGGCCAAGCGCGGATCGTTGACGAAGGCGGGGTCGCGTGCACGTGCATCTTCTTCGCGGGTGACATGCGTTGGCACGAATGCTGCAGCACTGGCCTGCATCAAACCGAACGCTTTGCTGCAGAGCGCGGGCTGATAGCTGGCCACCATGCGTTCGGCCAGTCCAGTCGGGTCTTCGCCGTCAAGCGCGCCACCGCGCCATGCCGCCGCGTTGTCGAAGCAGTGGCGCACGAACAGATGGGCGTGTTCGAAGCTTCGCTGGCCTGCCTGCACCGCGTCTTCCAGAGGCACAGCCCTGGGCAGGTGGCCGACCAGTGGACGGTGCAGCTGCCGTGCCTCGGTGGCCAGCCGCTGGTAGGTATCCGCACGCAGCTTGTTGTAGACCTTCAACGCGTCGACGCCACGGGCGCTGTACGCGTGCGCCCGCAATGCGGCAGCCTCTGGCGAGAGTGATGGATCCTCGAAATAGAAGCTGGCGATCTGCACGAAGCGGGGTGCGACCTGTTGCCCTGCGATGGCCTGTGCAGTCCAGCGGCGCTTGTCAGCCACGCAGGCGATCAGCGGGTCGGTAGTCTGCGGGCAGTCCATCATGTCGCGGGTGCCGGTAATGCCATTGGCCAGCATCAGTGCGAACTGCAGTTGCGGTGACAGCTGCAGTGCATGGGTATGCATGTCCCAGAAGCCGGGCACCAGCCAGCGGCCACCGGCATCGAGCACCGGCAATGTGGTGTCCCGTGGAGCTTTGCCAATGGCAGTGATCGTGCCGTCGCGCACTGTCACTGTGGTGGGGGCGCTGACCTGGCCACGCGCGACGTCCACCACCCGCGCGTTGACGATCACGCGGCTGTTGCCCGGCTCGGGCAACGGCGGTGCCGACAGCGGCCAGAGCAGAGCGACGGCGAACAGCAATGGCGGCGCCAGCAGGAGGATGGCCAGAACGATCGGCCATCGCCGACGGCCGGCGGAACGGGGCAACGCGCGTGCTGCATCCATGAGCCGGCAATCCTTGCATTGGGTCGTCCGCAGGGTGCTGCAAGCCGGACACGGGCGCCAGTGACCATCGGCATCTGGCCCGGCCTGGCTCCGGGGCGGTTACCCTGTGCGGTGGAACTCCTGATCACGCCTGCCATGTCCATCGTCCTGACCGATTTCGCCCGTCCCCGCCTGTTCCCGCGCGTGCCGCGCGGCAACACCATCCAGGACTGCACTGCCGAGCAGTTCGAGGCACACCTCAATGCGCACGCACCGCTGAAGGTTCTCGACGGCTACGCGCCGTTCTGCAAGTTGTTCGTCTACGAGAACTGGACCAGCACGCGCTGCCTGACGGTGCCGGTCACCGAGGACAACCGCCATCTGCTGCGCAGCGGCTACGAAGCGCGCAACCGTGAGGAACTGCCGGTACTGGTGCGCTGGTTCGAGGGTGTGGAGTCCCCGCGCGCGAACTACCTGGTGGTGATCCTGTACAGCGCCGGGCAGCTGGCGAGGGAAGGTTCACCGATCGAGGCCGACTGGGGCATCGTCGGCTGCATCTACACCGCCGAACCGGAAGAGGTGCCGATGGCGCCGATCACGATGATGCGCAATGCGCTGGGCGTGGAGGAGGGCGGTTCCGGTGTACCGCTGGACCGGGAGGCCTACCGGCGCTCGGTGGAGTTCTGGGAGAACAACGCCAACTGGCGGCCCTGAGCCCACGCTGTGGCCGGACAGCCGGCATGTGAACAGGGTGACGGCAGTGGAGCGCTACCATGGCGGTGAATCAACGCAGGGAGCACAGGGATGGATGTTCGACGTTGGATGCCGTTTGCATGGGTCGCCGCAGGCCTGTTGGCCGCAAGTGAAAGCTCGGCAGCAAAGTACGATGCAGGCGCTGCCTGTGGGGCCCTGTCCGACGTGACGCAGATCCGCGACGCGGGCGTGGGGTCACTGCAGGCTCAGGCAACCTCGGGGCGTTGCACGTTCCATGTGGAAGCGGATGACGCAGCAGCGCTTTCGCGTCAGCAGTCGTTGCTCCAGAGCGTGTCGGCGATTGCCTGTGGTGGGCCAGCCACCACCCGGCCTTCGCAAGGGGCTGCGGGCTTCGACCTGCAGATGCCTGCGCGTTGCCCGCTCTCTTCCAGCACGCCGTTGATTGCCCGGGAAGGAGGCTGGCACCAGCGGCGGCTCTCGTCGGTCCCGGCGTATCCTGCGGCCGCCATGCGCGAAGCCCAGCAGGGCGGTGTCGAGCTGATGCTGCTGCTGGATGCACAGGGCAAGACCCAGGCGATCATCCTGTCCCGGTCCAGTGGGTACCCACTGCTCGATGCGGCGGCGCTCAAGCACGCGCGTGACTGGCGTTATGAGCGTGAAGCGGCGGGCAAGGCGCCAAACATGAGCCTGATACGCGGAACGGTCACGTTCAAGCTCAACTAGGGCGTCTGCAGGGCGGGCTCGGCCTTCCACTCCCACCAGCGGTAGTGGTACTCGCGCTCGGTCGCGCTCCATGGCTGCGCGCAGCAGGTGCACGTCAGCCGGTAGCATTCGCCCCAGCCGTCCTCCGCTTCGCCCCGTGCACGCAGCTGCACGTGACCTTGTTCCAGCAGCGGCTCGGGGCTGAAGAACACATAGGAAGGGTAGAGCGCGCACAGGCAGCCTTCGCGCGCCTGCCAGTAGCGCAGCCGTTGCAGGGCCGCCTTGAGGTGAGCCTGGTTGCTGATCAGCATGCCGCCAAGGGCGACGCCCTGGCAGCTGCGTTCAATCGTATCCACATGCGCGCTCAACGCCTCCAGGGATGCGGGAGTGAACAATCGGGCGACGGTGCGTGCGGCATCGGTGATGCGCGTTGCGTCGCGCGACAACAGGTCCTGCAGCAGCACGTCGGCCTGTGCATCGTCGAGCCGGGGAATCGGTGCTGCAGACCACGGCCAGCGCATCAGCGTGACTTGCCGATGGCAGCGTAGTGGCCGGCGGTGAGGCGGAGCAGGTCAGCCGGCGCCAGTTCCACTTCCAGGCCGCGGCGACCGGCGCTGACATGCAGCGCGGGCAATGCCTGCGCGCTGGCGTCCAGGAAGGTGCGCAGGCGCTTCTTCTGCCCGAGCGGGCTGATGCCACCGACCAGGTAACCCGTCGCGCGCTGTGCGGCGTCGGCGGCGGCCATCTCGCACTTCTTGCAGCCGGCCGCTTCGGCCAATGCCTTCAAGTCCAGCTGGCCGGCCACCGGCACGATGGCCACCAGCAGTTCGTGTGCCTCGGTGCTGGCCAGCAGGGTCTTGAACACCTGGGCCGGATCGAGGCCGAGCTTGTCGACGGCTTCGCCGCCATAGGATTCGGCGTGGGCGTCGTGCACGTAGCTGCGCACGGTGTGGGTGATCTTCTCGCGCTTGAGCAGGTTGATGGCCGGGGTCATGGGGGCATCGTAGCGCGCGCTGAGAGTGCTGCCTTGACCGAGGCTATTGGCCCCCACTCTGGTGGATGCGTGATGTTCGGCCGTGCGCAAACGCTGAACGGGCGCCCGAAGGCGCCCGTCCGTGTCGCATGCACCGGAAGTGCGGGCCGTTGGCCGGCACCCCACAGTCATCAGTAGCGGTAGTGGTCCGGCTTGAACGGGCCTTCCACCGGCACGCCGATGTAGTCGGCCTGTTCCTGGCTCAGGGTGGTCAGCTTCACGCCGATCTTTTCCAGGTGCAGGCGGGCCACTTCTTCGTCCAGCTTCTTCGGCAGCAGGTAGACCTTCTTCTCGTAGCTGTCCTTGTTCGCCCACAGGTCGATCTGTGCCAGGGTCTGGTTGGCGAAGCTGTTGGACATCACGAAGCTCGGGTGGCCGGTGGCGCAGCCCAGGTTCACCAGGCGGCCTTCGGCCAGCAGGAAGATCGCGTTGCCGTTCGGGAAGATGTACTTGTCCACCTGCGGCTTGATGTTGACGTGCTTGATGCCTGCGAACGACACCAGCGCATCGACCTGGATCTCGTTGTCGAAGTGGCCGATGTTGCAGACGATGGCCTGGTCCTTCATCGCGCTCAGGTGCTCGATGCGGATGATGTCCTTGTTGCCGGTGGTGGTGACGTACAGGTCGGCACGGCCCAGGGTCGATTCGATGGTGTTGACTTCATAGCCTTCCATCGCCGCCTGCAGGGCGCAGATCGGGTCGATCTCGGTGACGATCACGCGCGCGCCGTAGGCACGCAGCGAAGCGGCGCAGCCCTTGCCGACGTCGCCGTAGCCGCAGACCACGGCCACCTTGCCGGCCAGCATCACGTCCATCGCGCGCTTCAGGCCATCGGCCAGCGACTCGCGGCAGCCGTACAGGTTGTCGAACTTGCTCTTGGTGACCGAGTCGTTGACGTTGATCGCCGGAATCAGCAGGGTGCCGGCCTGGGCCAGCTGGTACAGGCGGTGCACGCCGGTGGTGGTCTCCTCGGAGACGCCCTTCCAGTCCTTGACCACGCGGCCCCAGTAACCCGGGCGCTCCTTGGCGACGCGCTTGAGCAGGTTCTTGATGACCTGTTCTTCGTGCGAGGCGGAGGCGGTGTTGACCCAGTCGCTGCCGTTTTCCAGCTCGTAGCCCTTGTGGATCAGCAGGGTCACGTCACCGCCGTCGTCCACCACCAGCTCCGGGCCGGTCAGGGTGCCATCGGCCAGGGTGAAGGTCAGCGCGTCCAGGGTGCAGTCCCAGTACTCTTCCAGGGTCTCGCCCTTCCACGCGAACACCGGGGTGCCGGTGGCGGCAATGGCGGCGGCAGCGTGGTCCTGGGTCGAGAAGATGTTGCACGAGGCCCAGCGCACGTCGGCGCCGATGTCCTTCAGGGTCTCGATGAGGACCGCGGTCTGGATGGTCATGTGCAGCGAACCGGTCACGCGCACGCCCTTCAGCGGCAGGCTGGCGGCATGCTTGCGACGGATCGACATCAGGCCCGGCATTTCGTGCTCGGCGATGTCCAGTTCCTTGCGGCCCCAGTCGGCCAGCGTGATATCGCGGATCTTGTAATCACCTTCGGTGGAGAAGGTCTTGGCAACAGCGTTCATTCGTGTGCTCCGGTTGTGGACGAGCGGGTGCTCGCATCTAGCCGGGCGCCGTTGTTACAAAGCCACCTTACCGAGCCTGGCCGGGCCTCGTGGGATCCGGTCGCAGCGCCCCTCGGCAGGGGAGAACCCCCATTATATCGCGGCCCCGGCATGACATCGGAACGACCCAACCATCGGCAGATGGGATCGCGTGCACAGACTGTTAAGGTCGGTGTTTTCACGCATCACACAGGTGGAACGATGAGCATGCACGCGCGCCGCACACGGCGCTGGACCGGCCTGGTCCTGTCGATGGGACTGCTGGCGGTGGCCCCGCTGGCCTGGGCGGCAGCGCCGCAGCCCGCGGCCGCACAGGCCCAGGGCGTCAACGGCTATGAACTGCCGTCGGCCGCGCTGCAGGCGGTGGTGGACGCGCCCCGTGCGCCCTCGTTGTACCTGTCGCCACGCCGCGACGTGGCCGCGATGATGCAGATGCCGTCGCTGCCTTCGATCCAGGTGGTGGCGCAGCCGGAACTGAAGCTGGCCGGCCTGCGCATCAACCCGCGTACGTTCTCCGACAGCCGCTTCAGCTTCGGCGAGAAGCTGTGGCTGATGAACGTGGCCGACGGCAAGGAACGGCAGATCAGCGGCCTGCCGGCCAAGCTGTCGATCGCCAGTGTGATGTGGTCGCCGGACCAGAAGTGGCTGGCCTTCAACCAGGTCGATGCCGCCAGTGGCGCCAATGAACTGTGGCTGGTGGACGTGGCCGGTGGCAGTGCCCGCCGTCTGGTTGCCGGCCTGAACACGGTGATCGGCAGCGGCTACCAGTGGCTGCCGGACAGCCGCGGCCTGGTGGTGTTCACCCGCCCTGCCAGCCTCGGTGCGGCCCCGGCCGCCGACGGCATTCCGACCGGCCCGGCCGTGCAGCAGACCCGCCAGGGCGGCGGCGTGGTGTCGATCCGTACCTACCAGGACCTGCTGAAGAACGAGGCCGACGCCCGCCAGTTCGATTACTACGCCACCACCCAGCCGATGGAAGTCAGCCTGGATGGCAGCACCCGCGCGATCGGCGCGGCCGGCATCTTCATGGGCTTTGCAGTGTCGCCGGATGGCCGCTTCGTGCTGCGCCAGCCGGTGCAGCGGCCGTACTCCTACGTGGTGCCGGTGAGCAGTTTCCCGCGCCGCATCGAAGTGATCGACCGTGCCAGCGGCAAGCTGGTGCACACCGTGGCCGTGCGTCCGCTGGTGGAAGGCCTGCCGACCGGCAACGACGCCGAAGTGACCGGCGTGCGCGACATCAGCTGGCGGGGTGATGCCGATGCCACCCTGGTCTGGGCCGAGGCACAGGACGGTGGTGATCCGAACCGGGAGGCCAAGGTGCGCGATGCGGTGCTGATGCAGGCCGCGCCGTTCGACAAGCCGCCGGTGACCCTGGCCCAGCTCGGCAGCCGTCTGGTGGGTATCAACTGGGGCCGTGGCGACCTGGCCCTGCTGACCGAGTCGTGGTGGAAGACGCGCAAGACCAGGACCTGGCTGATTGCCCCGGACAATGCAGGTGCCGAGCCGCGCCTGCTGTGGGATCGTGACGCGCAGGACCGCTATTCCGATCCGGGCCGTCCGCTGTTGTCCAGCGACGACCGCGGGCGCTCGCTGCTGCAGACCACCGCCGATGGCAGCAGCCTGTACCTGGCCGGTGCCGGTGCATCGCCGGAGGGCGACCGCCCGTTCGTGGACCGCTTCGACATCTCCACGGGCAAGGCCACCCGCCTGTTCCACTCGCAGGCGCCCAGCTACGCCGCGCCAGTGGCGCTGCTGGACGACCAAGGCAGCTCGCTGCTGCTGAGCCGTGAAAGCCCGGATGAGCCGGCCAACTTCTACGTGCAGTCGCTGGCCGATGCCGGTGCCGCACCGCGCGCGCTGACCCATTTCGCCCATCCGCTGCCGCAGCTGAAGGGCGTGCAGAAGGAGCAGATCCGCTACAAGCGCAAGGATGGCGTCGACCTGACCGCGACCCTGCTGCTGCCGCCGGGTTACGACCCGAAGCGCGATGGTCCGCGTCCGCTGCTGATGTGGGCCTACCCGGGTGAGTTCAAGAGCGCGGCGGCGGCCAGCCAGGTGACCGATTCGCCGTACCGCTTCAATGCGGTCAGCTACTGGGGCCCGCAGGCGTTCCTGGCCAAGGGCTATGTGGTGCTGGCCAGTCCGTCGATGCCGATCATCGGTGAGGGCGACAAGGAGCCGAACGACACCTACATCGAACAGCTGGTGGCCAACGCGCAGGCCGCGGTGGATGAGGTGGTGCGTCGTGGCGTGACCGATCGCGAGCACATCGCCATCGGTGGCCATTCCTACGGTGCGTTCATGACCGCCAACCTGCTGGCGCACACCCGCCTGTTCAAGGCCGGCATCGCGCGCAGCGGTGCCTACAACCGCACGCTCACCCCGTTCGGTTTCCAGGCCGAGGAACGCAACTACTGGCAGGCGCAGAACGTCTACCAGAAGATGGCGCCGTTCAATTATGCCGACAAGATCAAGGATCCGATCCTGTTCATCCATGGCGTGGACGACAACAACTCCGGCACCTTCCCGATCCAGAGCGAGCGCATGTTCGCGGCGGTGAAGGGCCTGGGTGGTACCGCGCGGCTGGTGATGCTGCCGAACGAATCGCATGCCTACCGCGCACGCGAATCGATCATGACCATGCTGGCCGAGAGCGAGCGCTGGCTGGAGCAGACCATCGGCCCGGCCGAGCAGGGCAAGGCGAAGAAGAAGCGCTGACTAGTGTGACGGCGGCCCCCGCAACGGGGCCGCCTGTGCGGCTGCGCCGCCGCCCGAGCATGGGCTCGGGCGCTACACGGTGTCACGCGCCACGACGCTTGTAGAGCCGAGCCCATGCGCGGCTGCGTCCGTCATGGATACGTGCAGATGAAACCATTTTTGCATCGCAGCACGACGCCCGTTCTGGTTTAGGCTTGGGGCCTGGATCCGTTGACCGAGGCCTGTGCGTCGCCGATGAACGAGTACCGCAGCAGCATCGAGTTTGCTTCTCCCGATCTTCCGCTTCGCGATGACGTGCGCCGGCTCGGCGCGCTGGTCGGTGACCTGCTGGTTGAACAGGTGTCCGCCGCGTTTCTCGACGACGTCGAAGACGTGCGCACCCGCGCCATCGCCCGCCGCGAGAATCAAGCTCCATTGTCGGAGCTGGCCGATGGCCTGGCCGGGCGCACGCCGCAGCAGGCCGAAACCATGGTGCGTGCGTTCAGCACGTACTTCCAGGTGGTCAACATCGCCGAGCGCGTGCATCGCATCCGCCGTCGCCGTGACTATCAGCGCGCCGGTACCGCAGGTGCACAGCCTGATGGCCTGCAGGACGCGCTGCAGCACCTGAAGGCGCAGGGCGTGGGCCTGGACGAACTCGCGCAGTGGCTCCCGCGCATCGACATCGAACCGGTGTTCACCGCGCACCCGACCGAGGCGGTGCGCCGCGCGCTGCTGGAAAAAGAGCAGCTGATGGTGGCCAGCCTGGTCGACAACCTCGACGGCCAGCGCACACCAGGTGAGGCCGCGGCCGACGCCGCGCGCTTCCGCATGGCGCTGACGGCCTCGTGGCAGACCACCGACTCCTCGCCGGTGCGGCCCACCGTGGATGACGAGCGCGAACATGTCGGCTTCTATCTGGTGCAGGTGTTGTACCGGGTGATTCCGGTGCTGTACGAATCGCTGCAGCAGGCGCTGCGCGATACCTACGGTGAAGAACTGCCGCTGCCGCGCCTGCTGCGTTTCGGCACGTGGGTAGGCGGCGACATGGATGGCAACCCGAACGTGGATGCGACCACCATCCGCAACACGCTGGATGCGCAGCGGCAGGCGGTGCTCGGGCGCTACCAGAAGGAACTGCTGCAGCTGGCCAGCCTGCTCAGCCAGTCCACCGAGCGGGTGGGCGTGAGTGATGCGCTGCAGGCGCGCGTGGCGCAGTACCAGCAGCTGCTGCCGCAGGTGCAGTCGCGCCCACGCCATGCCGACATGCCGTACCGCCTGCTCAACGACCGCATGCGCGCGCGCCTGCAGGCCACGCTGGATGATGGCGAAGGCAACTATGCTGGCCCCGCCGAACTGATCGACGACCTGCAGCTGATCCTCGACAGCCTGCGCGCCAATCGCGGCGAACATGCAGGCGGCTTCGCCGTGCAGCGCCTGCTGTGGCGGGTGAAGACCTTCGGCTTCCATCTGGCGCGGTTGGATGTGCGCCAGGAATCGAGCGTGCATGCGCGCGCACTGGCTGCGGTGCTGGGCGGCGAAGAAAGCTGGCAGGCGCTGGATGCGCTGGGCCGTGCGCGCCTGCTGGGCCCGCATGCCAGCGGGGAAGACACGCTGCCCAATGGCGATGACGAGGGCAACCAGCGGCTGGATGCGGTGTTCGCTGCGCTGGCCGATGCGCACGCGCGGCATGGCAGCGATGCACTGGGCAGCTACATCATCTCGATGGCACACGACCGCAGCGATGTGCTGGCGGTGCTGGCGCTGGCGCGCCGTGGCGGCCTGGTGGAAGAAGGCGGTTCGGTGCCGCTCGACATCGCGCCGCTGTTCGAAACCGTGGATGACCTCAAGCGTGGCACGGCCACCCTGCGTGACCTGCTGGCCGACCCGGTCTACCGCGCCCATCTGCGTGCGCGCGACGACGTGCAGATGGTGATGCTGGGCTATTCGGACAGCAGCAAGGACGGTGGCATCGCTGCTTCGCGCTGGGGCCTGCAGCGTGCGCAGGTGGAACTGCTGGAGGTGGCGGCCGAGGCCGGCATCCGCCTGACCTTCTTCCATGGCCGTGGCGGTTCGATCAGCCGTGGCGGTGGCAAGACCACGCACGCGGTCGATGCGTCGCCGCGCGGCAGCATCGATGGCCGCCTGCGGGTGACCGAGCAGGGCGAGGTGATCCATCGCAAATACGGCATCCGGGCGCTGGCCCTGCGCTCGCTGGAACAGGCCACCGGTGCAGTGCTGCGCGC
Organism: Stenotrophomonas sp. GD03877; assembly: GCF_029840555.1. Taxonomy (NCBI): domain Bacteria; kingdom Pseudomonadati; phylum Pseudomonadota; class Gammaproteobacteria; order Lysobacterales; family Lysobacteraceae; genus Stenotrophomonas; species Stenotrophomonas sp. GD03877. Next base: position 125,818 of record NZ_JAOCCT010000001.1, read on the forward strand.
CAGCCTGCGCCCGCGTGCCGCCGAGCCGCGCGAGGATGAGTGGCGGCCGGTGATGGACGCGGTGGCCTCGGCCAGCAGCGAGGTGTATCGCGCGTTCGTTGGCCAGGCCGGCTTCATGGACTACTTCCGTACCGCCACACCCATCGACGTGATCGAGCGGATGACGCTGGGGTCGCGTCCTTCGCGTCGGCTCGGCCAGGACGCGGCACTGGGCAACCTGCGCGCGATTCCCTGGGTGTTCGCCTGGAGCCAGGCACGCGCGGTCATCCCCGGCTGGTACGGCGTGGGCAGTGGCCTGCAGGCGGCGGTCGATGCCGGCCACGAACAGACCCTGCGCGATATGGCGCGTGACTGGCCGTTCTTCCGCACCTTCCTGGACGACATCGCGATGGTGCTGTCCAAGGGCGATATCACCATCGCCGAGCAGTTCTCGCTGTTGTCGGGCGACCTGCATGGGCGTTTCTTCCCGCAGGTGCAGCGTGAACTGGAACTCACCCGGCACTGGCTGCTGGCGTTAATGGACCAGCAGACGCTGCTGGACCACGATGCGCGGCTGGCGCTGTCGATCCGCCTGCGCAATCCCTACGTCGATCCGATCAGCGTGCTGCAGGTGGATCTGCTGCAGCGTTGGCGGGCCAGCGGACGCGAGGATGACGAACTGCTGCGCGCGCTCGTGGCGTGCGTGAACGGTGTTTCGCAGGGCGTGCAGAACACCGGGTGATGCGTATCCGCCGGGCATGGCCCGGCGCTACCTGCCTCGGTGGGTGCGGGGCGTGCCCCGCACGCCCTCACTCCTCCGGCGACGGCGGATTCGACGCCAGCAGTTCCAGGTGCCGCTGTTCCATTTCCTGGCGCAGCTGGCGGCGGATCTGTGCGGCGGCCTGGCGGCGCTTCTCGTCGGAGGTGGCCGGTTGCAGTGGCGGTACCGGCGTCGGCCGGCCTTCCTCGTCCACCGCCACCATCGTGAAGAAGCAGCTGTTGGCGTGGCGCACGCTGCGCTTGAGGATGTCCTCGGCCACCACCTTGATGCCGATTTCCATCGACGAGGTACCGGTATGGTTCACCGAGGCCAGGAAGGTGACCAGCTCGCCCACCGCGATCGGCTGGCGGAACATCACCTGGTCGACCGACAGGGTGACCACGTAGCTGCCGGCGTAGCGGCTGGCACAGGCATAGGCGACCTGGTCGAGCAGCCTCAGGATCGCGCCACCGTGGACCTTGCCGGAGAAATTGGCCATCTCCGGCGACATCAGCACGGTCATGGACAGCTGGTGGGTTTTCAGTTCGGTCGACATGGGGCGATTGTATCGGCGTGGCGTAGCTCTTGTAGAGCCGAGCCCATGCTCGGCTGCTCTTGTCGCAGGAAAAAGAAAGCCGAGCATGGGCTCGGCTCTACAGAAAGCAGAAGGGCCGCGTGAGCGGCCCTTCGTGTTTCTTACTTCAGCTTCGCATCGGCGCGCAGGGCGGCGGCGCGATCGGTCTTCTCCCAGGAGAAGGCCGTGGCGTTGACGGTCTCGCCTTCGCCGTTGAGGTAGCTGAACTCCTTCGGCTTGCGGCCGAAGTGACCATAGGCCGCGGTCTGCTGGTACATCGGGTGCACCAGGTCCAGCATCTTGATGATGCCGTACGGGCGCAGGTCGAAGTGCTTGCGGATCAGCTTCTCGATCTTGTCGTCGCTGATCTTGCCGGTGCCGAAGGTGGTGACCGAGATCGAGGTCGGCTCAGCCACGCCGATGGCGTAGGAGACCTGCACTTCGCAACGGTCGGCCAGGCCGGCGGCAACCACGTTCTTGGCGACGTAGCGGGCCGCGTAGGCTGCCGAACGGTCGACCTTGGACGGGTCCTTGCCGGAGAAGGCGCCACCACCGTGACGGGCCCAGCCGCCGTAGGTGTCGACGATGATCTTGCGGCCGGTCAGGCCGCAGTCGCCCACCGGGCCACCGATCTCGAACTTGCCGGTCGGGTTGATGTGGAACTTGGTGCCCTTGTGCAGCCACTTCGCCGGCAGCACCGGCTTGATGATTTCTTCGCGGACGGCCTCGATGAGGTCCTTCTGCTTGATGCCCGGGGCATGCTGGGTCGACAGGACCACGGCGTCGATGGCCGAGACCACGCCGTTTTCATAGCGCAGGGTGACCTGGCTCTTGGCGTCCGGGCGCAGCCACGACAGCGGCGAGTTCTTCTTCTTGCGGATCTTGGCCTGCTGCTCGACCAGGCGGTGCGACAGGTGGATCGCGGCCGGCATGTAGCTGTCGGTCTCGTTGGTGGCATAGCCGAACATCAGGCCCTGGTCGCCAGCGCCCATTTCTTCCGGCTTCTTGCGATCCACGCCCTGGGCGATGTGCGGCGACTGCTTGCCGATCAGGTTCAGCACGCCGCAGGTGGCGCCGTCGAAGCCGACGTCGGAGCTGTCGTAGCCGATGTCCGTGATGACCTTGCGGGTCAGTGCTTCCAGGTCGATCCAGGCGCTGGTGGTGATTTCACCGGCCACGATGGCAACACCGGTCTTGACCATGGTCTCGCAGGCCACGCGGGCGCGCTGGTCCTGGGTCAGGATCGCGTCCAGCACCGCATCGGAGATCTGGTCGGCAACCTTGTCCGGATGGCCTTCGGAGACCGACTCGGAGGTGAAGAGATAGCTGGACATCAGGCGTAATATCCCTTGATTCGGATGGAAAGATGGGCGCGAATGATACACGGGGTGCGCCGCCTGTGCATTGTGAACCGGTACCGGTTGCCGGTGGTTAAGCCCGCGTAGGCCTGGCAAGGGCCGTCGTGACGGGATTGGGCCTGGCCTCGAGGCCCAGTGTTCCACCAGCGTGACGACGGATGGGGCTGTCCAACCCCGGACCGCGCACGCCGCGACCCTGCCAGGCCGGCCGTCATCGTTCTGCCCCGAAACCGCCATCTGGCTGCCGCCTGCCGGGCGCAGGCTGTCGGCCAATCCGGCCGCCGGGCATGAGTGGATCCGCCATGCAGGAACTTGAACAGCGTCTCCAGCAACGCTTCCCCGATTGGTTCCACGGCCGCCGGGGCCAACTGGCACGGCCGTTGCTGCGCAGTGTCGGCCGCTGGTCGCGCCTGGACCAGATCGAAGCGTTCCTGCAGCGCAGTACAGGATTGCGCGGATTCGGCTTCGTCGCCGCCGGCCTGGAATTCATCGATGGCCAGTACCAGGTGGATCCGGCCGCGCTGGCGAAGATTCCCGCCACCGGCCGCCTGCTGATCGTCGCCAACCACCCCTCGGGGGCGCTGGACGCCCTCGCACTGCTGGACGCGGTCGGCCGCATCCGTCGTGACGTGCGGATCGTGGCCAACGATCTGTTGGGGGCCATCGCGCCACTGCAGGACCTGTTGTTGCCGGTGCGCATCCTTGGCGGCAAGGCCCAGCGCGGCAGTCTGCACGCGGTGGAGGAGGCGCTGGCCGCCGAGCAGTGCGTGATCGTGTTCCCGGCCGGCGAGGTCTCGCGCTTGTCGCTGCGCGGCATCCGCGATGGCCGCTGGCAGCGCGGGTTCGTCCGCTTTGCCCGTGCCGCCGGTGCGCCGGTGCTGCCGGTGCGCGTGGAAGCACGCAATTCGGCACTGTTCTACGGCGCCTCGACCCTGTTCAAGCCGGCGGGCACCGCGCTGCTGGCGCGCGAGATGTTCACCCGCCGTGGCCGCCCGCTGCGCCTGAGCATCGGCGAGCCAATGCAGCTGGGCAAAGGCGGCGACCCGGGCGCACAGCTGCTGGCGGTACGCCGCGCGCTCTATGCGCTGGGCCGCAATGGCGCAGCCGGTAATGCCGCTGCCTGCGCAGGTCCGGAGCCGCTGGCTGCCCCGGTGCCGCCCTCGCAGGTCGCCGCAGGGATTGCCGCAGCGACCCAGCTGGGCCAGACCGCCGATGGCAAGCAGATCCTGCTGGCCACCTGTACCGCTGATTCACCGTTGCTGCTGGAGCTGGGCCGCCTGCGCGAACTGACGTTCCGCCAGGTGGGCGAGGGCACCGGGCGCAGCCGCGACCTGGACGACTACGACCTGCGGTACGAGCACATCGTGATCTGGGACGCGGCCGCGCAGCGCATCGCCGGCGCGTACCGGATCATGCGCGGCGCCCATGCGCTGGCCCGGCACGGCCTGTCCGGGCTCTACAGTGCGTCGCTGTTCCGCTATTCCGACGATGCCATCACCCACATCGCCGAGGGCCTGGAACTGGGCCGCAGCTTCGTGGTGCCCGACTACTGGGGCAGCCGCAGCCTGGATTACCTGTGGCAGGGCATCGGCGCCTACCTGCAGTGCCGGCCGGGCATCCGCTACCTGTTCGGCGCCGTGTCGATCAGCGCGGCGCTGCCACGCGATGCGCGCGAGCAGCTGGTGGCGTACTACCAGCGCTATTACAGCGGTACTGCTGGCCTGGTCGAATCGAACCGCCCGTTCCAGTACTTCGCCGCGCCGCCCAGTTTCGGCGAGCTGGATGCAGGCGCCGCGTTCGATGTGCTCAAGGCCAACCTGGCCGCACTTGGCACCGGCGTGCCCACGCTGTACCGCCAGTACACCGATCTGTGTGAACCCGGTGGCGCGCGCTTCCTCGCCTTCGGCGTGGACCCGGACTTCAGCGATTCGATCGACGGCCTGATCGAAGTGGACCTGTGTGCGATCCGGCCGAACAAGCGCAAACGCTACCTGCGCGACGCGGGGACGCCGGCATGAGCGCGCTGGCGAACCTGTCGCCGCACCGGCGCGCAGTGTTCGTCTCCGATGTACATCTGGGTTCACGTCACTGCCATGCCACCGAGCTGGCACGGTTCCTCTCGCAGCTGCGCTGCGAACGGTTGTATCTGGTCGGCGACATCATCGACCTGTGGTGGATGGCGCACCGCCGGGCCAACTGGCGGCAGTCACACAGCGAAGTCATCCAGGCCCTGCACGCGTTGCGCCGTGCCGGGACCGAGATCGTCTACATCCCCGGCAACCACGATGCTTCGCTGCGCCAGGTCTGCGGTTTGATGCTGCCGGCGATGCAGGTGCGCCGGCGCGCCATCCACGTGACCGCCGATGGCCGCCGGCTGCTGGTCGCGCATGGGGACGAGTACGACGGCGTGACCCACTTCGGCGGCCTGCAGGAAAAGTTCGGTGACTGGCTGTACTACCGCATCCTGACCGGCAACCAGGCGTTGAACGCGGTGCGGCGGCTGTTGGGAATGCGCTACTGGTCGTTGTCTGAATTCCTGAAGAAGCGCAGCGGTGCGGCCGAACGCTACATCGAGCGCTTCGTGCAGGCCGGCCTGGACGACGTGCGCCGTCGCGGACTGGATGGCATCGTCTGTGGCCACATCCACCGCGCTGCGTTGATTGAACGCGACGGCCTGGTCTATGCCAACGACGGCGACTGGGTGGAAAGCCTGACAGCACTGGCCGAAGACCACGATGGCGCGCTGCGCCTGCTGGACCACAACGGCCAGACGCTGGTGGAGCTGCCGGGCGCGCGCCTGTCGCAGGCGGCGTAACCCGCGATTGTCCCCTTGTAGAGCCGAGCCCATGCTCGGCTGCTCTTCATTGCGTGTAACGGCAGCCGAGCATGGGCTCGGCTCTACATGCACCGCCCGCAAGCCGCTAGCATCGGTCCATGGATTCCCTGACCCAGATCGTGCTCGGCGGCGCCGTCGCCGCTGCCATCGCTCCGCCCGGCCAGCGCCGCGCGGCCCTGTTGGCCGGTGCCGCGCTCGGCACCCTGCCGGACCTCGATGCCCTGTGGCTCGGCTTCACCGCCGCCGACCCGGTGGCGAACATGATCGAGCACCGCAGCTTCAGCCATTCGCTGCTGGTGCTGCCCTGGGTGGCAGCGCTGATCTGGTGGCTGTTCAAGCGCTTCGGCAACGGCCGCGTTGCGCAGTCACCAGTGCGCTGGTTCTGGGCGATCCAGCTGGCGCTGGTCACCCATCCGCTGTTGGATGCATTCACCGTTTACGGCACCCAGTTGTGGTGGCCGTTGCGGCCACACCCGACCATGGGCTCCAGCGTCTTCATCATCGATCCCGGCTACACGGTGTGGCTGCTGCTGGGCTGCGTGCTGGCCTGGTTTGGCCGCGCCCGCCCCTGGGCTGGCAAGGTGCTGGGTGTGGCGTTGCTGGCCAGCAGTGCCTACCTGGGGTGGGGCCTGATCGCCAAGGCCCAGGTCGACCGTGCTGCCCAGCAGAGCCTGGCGGCGATGGGCCTGGGCGATGCCCCGCGCTTCTCGGTGCCGATGCCGTTCAACACCCTGCTGTGGCGGGTGGTGGCGATGACGCCGAACGGCTACGTGGTGGGCGACCGCTCGCTGGTGGCCGACCACGGGCCGATGCAGTTCGAAGGCCACGCGTCCAACGTGCAGGCACTGCGCGAAGCAGGGGGCATCCCGGCGGTGCAGCAGCTGACCTGGTTCAACCGTGGCTTCATGCGTGCGCAGGTGATGGACGGCCGGCTGGTGCTGAGCGACCTGCGCATGGGCCTGGAGCCGGACTACACCTTCAACTTCGCCGTGGCCGAGCAGGTCGGCGGGCAGTGGCGGCCAATCACGCCCGAGCAGCTGCGGGCGGATTACAGCAGTCCCGCCGCGCGCGCTGATGCCGGGCGCCGGCTGGCGGCGATGTGGCAGCGGATCTGGCATGCGCCCGTAGTCGGCGCTGTCGAGTAGATCCACGCCATGCGTGGATGCGGGAGCATTGGTGCCGCGTCGGCTCAATACACCGTGGCGCGGCCCTGCACGAACGAATAGAAGAACACCGCATTCGGGTCGTTCTGCACCAGGCGGAACTCGCGACGCATGCCTTCCACGGTTTCCTCGTCCACCGAGCCGGCCTGCAGCAGTTGGTCGGCGGCCGACAGCAGCAGCTGCTCCCAGAACGCGATCATCGTCTTGCGCCGCGCCGGTTCGCGGTTGTCCAGGTGGATGGTCTTGATCTCGGTGTGCACGTCGCGGAAGCCGCCGGCCAGCAGCAGGTTGCCCAGCTTGGCGCCAACGAACGGGTCGCCCCCGTGGTCGTACTGGAAATCGTTGAACGCCATCCAGTAACGCCAGATGTGCGGCGAATACGGGTCGAGCAGGAACGAGGCATTCATCACCTCGGTGATGTAGACCGGCGAACCCGGTGCCAGCACCCGGCGCACCTCGCTCAGCACGCGCGCCGGTGACGGCACGTGCTCCAGTACCCAGCACAGGAACGCCGAGTCGAAGCTGCGTGCCTCGAACGGGAGCTCGCCGGCGTCAGCCTGCTGCAGGGTGTAGCGATCGCTGCACCACGGCGTGCGCGCCAGGTTCTCGCGCGCGGTGGCCAGCTGGGTCTCGCTCAGGTCCACACCGGTCACGTGCAGCTCGGGGAAGCGGCGCAGCAGGATCTCGGTCTGCGCACCCACGCCGCTGCCGACTTCCAGCAGCCGCCGCGCGCCGCTGTAGTCGATCTGGCCGAAGATGCTCGATTCCAGCAGGCGCGCCTGGGTCATCAGGCGCTGCTGCTCGGTGCCGGAGAACCCGTGCAGGTAGGTCGGGGAGGAGATCGGCGGGGTCATGGGGCGGGCTCTTGTAGCGTCGAGCAGGCTCGACTGTCCGGAAACGCAGGATTGGCGGCTCAGGCCGCCGAAGACAACGCCGGTTCCCCGGCGATCAGGCGGTCGAAGTACTCGGTGGTCAGCGCGATCTGGCTCTGCGGGTCTTCGGCGCGGTTGACCACGGCGCGGAAGGCCGCATTCTCCGGCCGGTCCTTGGCATACCAGCCCAGGTGCTTGCGCGCGATGCGCACGCCCTGCGGCTCGCCATAGAACGCATGCAGTGCGTGCAGGTGGCCGAGCAGGATGTCGCGCACTTCCGCCAACGACGGTGGTGGCAGTTCCTCGCTGGTGGCCAGATAGTGCGCCACTTCGCGGAAGATCCACGGCCTGCCTTGTGCCGAGCGGCCGATCATCACCGCGTCTACGCCGGTTTCCTTCAGGACGCAGGCGGCCTTCTGCGGCGAATCGATATCGCCGTTGGCGATCACCGGAATGCGCAGCGCGGCCTTGATCTCGCCGATCGTGGCGTACTCGGCCTGGCCGGTGTAATGCTGGTCGCGGGTACGGCCGTGCACCGCCAGTGCCGCGATGCCGCTGTCCTCGGCGATGCGTGCGATCAACGGGCCGTTGCGGTGGTCGCAGTCCCAACCGGTGCGGATCTTCAGCGTGACCGGCACGTCCACCGCGTTGACCACGGCCTCGAGGATGCGCGCCACCAGCTGCTCGTCGCGCATCAGTGCCGAACCGGCCCAGGCGTTGCACACCTTCTTGGCCGGGCAACCCATGTTGATGTCGATGATCTGCGCGCCGTGGTCGACGTTGTAGCGTGCGGCCTCGGCCAGCTGCTGCGGCTCGGTGCCGGCGATCTGCACGCTGATCGGGGCCGGCTCGCCGTCATGGTCCATGCGGTGGATCGACTTGCGCGTGTTCCAGAAGCGCGGATCGCTGATGGTCATTTCCGAGGCGGCCAGACCCGCGCCCAGCCGTTTGCACAGCAGGCGGAAGGGCTTGTCGGTGACGCCGGCCATGGGCGCCAGCACGACGTTGGGGGCAATGGTGTAGGGGCCGATCTGCATGCGCCCATTGTAGGGCGCGGGCGGCGGTACGGCCGTGTCAGCCCCGCCCCGGTTCAGGCCCATCGGCACCGACCTCATGCCGTACCGGCATCAGCAGATGCTTGACGGTTGCTTCCGCCGCCCCCAAGGGCGGGCGATGGTAGGCGGCTACCCCAGGCTCTGCCAGGCCTGGCGGGTACCCAGGGCGAAGGCCAGCCCCAGGCTGAGGCACACCAGTGAACTGACCACCCAGAAGCGCCGGCCGTTGTCGCCGGGCTGGAGCAGGGCCAGCCCGAAGCCCATCGCCGCGCGCAGCAGCAACAGCAGGGCGATGCCCGACAGGACCAGACGGCTGGCCGGCAGCGGCGAATGCCAGCCCGCGGCTGCGAGTGCGTACAGGGTCCAGGCCACCAGCACGGCCGTAATGCCGGCGGTCATCAGCGGCGGCCACCAATGCCCGGCCTGTGCCAGCCGGACCATGCGCGGGCCAGCACCGAAGTACCTGTACCACGAGGCGCCGAAGGCAATACAGCCGATATGCAGCAGGGCCGCAATGGCACTACCGGCGGCGGCAACCAGCAACCAAGGGAATCCGTCCATGTCCTGCCCACGCTGAAACGCTGCGCGGATGGTGGGTGAGGGGCGGGATGCGGGCAATGCGACCGGCAGTCGCAGCCGTCCGATGCGACCACAGATGATAGCGCTGCGCTCAGCGCGGCGGATCGATCTGCAACCCGGCGCCGAGACGGTCCAGGGCCACGTCCACGCGTGGCAGCCGTTGCCGGCCTTGCGGCCACAACAGGCGCAGCGGCAGGCCGCGGCAGTCCAGCGACGGCAGGATCGAGACCAGGCTGCCGCGCGCCAGCGCGTCATCGACAAGCCAGGTGGCCAGCTGCGCGATGCCGAAGCCGGCCTCGACCGCCGCCACCTGGGCCTCGGCGCTGCCAACCACCAGGCGCGCGCGGGCCTGCAGCGGTGTACTGCGCTGCCCGCCATCGGCCACCTGCCACGGCCCGATGCTGCCGTCCGCGCGTCCGAACAGCACACCGTCATGCCCGGCCAGCTCGGCGGCCGAGCGGGGCTGGCCATGCCGGAGCAGGTAGGCCGGGGAGGCGCAGAAGCGCAGGCATTCGTAACCGAGCTGGCGGCTGCCCAGCGTGGCGGGCAGCGGCTCGGGACCGCCGATGCGTACGGCGAGGTCGACGCCGTCCTCGGCGAGGTCGCTGAAGCGGTCGCTGAAGGTCACCTGCGGATGCAGCTGTGGAAACTCGGCGGCCAGCTGCAGCAGCAACGGCCAGACTTTGAGGCGCCCGAAGGTGGCCGGCGCATCCACCCGCAGGCGGCCCACGGGAGCGTCTGCGTGCGAGACCAGCACTGACTCGGCATCGGCCAGTTCGCCCAGCACCCGCACGCAGGTGCGGTAGAAGCCCTCACCGGCCTCGGTCAGGCGAAGGCGGCGCGTGCTGCGTTCGAACAACCGCGCTCCCAGCCGCGCCTCCAGCCGCGCGATGGTCTTGCCCACCGCCGAACTGGTCAGGTGCAGGCGTTCGGCGGCGGCAGTGAAACTGCCGGCATCGGCGGTGGCGACGAAGGCCTCTATGCCGCGCAGCCGCTCGGTGGGAAGCATGGGGAGAAATTCTGTCCGGAATCGATGGAAAACATAGCAGCAATCGGAACTCACGGAGGAAATAGGCTGGCGACCCCTGTTCTGATGCCCGCCCATGTCCTCCCTTGATTCCGCCGTGACCGCTGTCCACGCAAACGCTCGCGCACGTTTTTCAGTCGTCCTGCTGGCGGTGTCCGCCTTCGTCATCGTCACCACCGAGTTCCTGATCGTCGGCCTGTTGCCCGCGCTGGCGCGCGACCTTGGCCTGGGCATCGCCCGAGCGGGGCAGCTGGTCACCTTGTTCGCGTTCACCGTGATGCTGGCCGGGCCACCCTTGACCGCGCTGCTGTCACACGTCGGCCGGCGCCGCCTGTTCGTGGTCATCCTGCTGCTGTTCGCGGCTTCCAACGCGCTGGCCGCGATGGCCACGCAGCCGTGGCTGCTGGCGCTGGCGCGGGTGCTGCCGGCACTGGCCCTGCCGGTGTTCTGGGGCACCGCCAGCGAGACTGCTGTGCAGCTGGCTCCTGCAGGGCAGGGAGGCCGTGCTGTCGCGCGGGTCTACTTGGGTATCACCGCCGCAATGCTGTTCGGTATCCCACTGGGGACGTTGGCCGCCGACGCCCTCGGTTGGCGCGGCAGCTTCTGGCTGTTGGCGGCCCTGTCGCTGTTGATGGCGGGCGCGCTGGCGTTGTGGATGCCGGACACCGTGGTCGGGCCGCGGCGCGCGCTGGGCGAGCAGGCACGTGTGCTGCGCCAGCCGCAGTTGCTGGGCCATGTGCTGCTGTCGGTGCTGGTGTTCACCGCGATGTTTGCTGCCTACACCTACCTGGCCGATGTACTGGAGCGGCTGATGCGGGTACCGGCGGCACAGGTGGGCTGGTGGTTGATGGGCTTCGGCGCCGTGGGACTGCTCGGCAATGCACTGGGTGGGCGCTGGGTCGATCGTGCGCCCCTGGGCGCGACCCTGGTGTTCTGCGCGGTGCTGGCGCTGGGCATGCTGGCCAGTGTCGGGCTGGCCGGCCACGGCGCATTCGTGCTCATCGCATTGGTCCTGTGGGGTGTGGCGCATACCGCATTGTTCCCGCTGTGCCAGGTGCGGGTGATGCGTGCAGCGCCCCAGGCACAGGCGCTGGCCGGAACCTTGAATGTGTCTGCGGCCAACGCCGGCATCGGCCTGGGTGCGCTGCTGGGAGGTGGGGCCATCGAACGCTTCGGCCTGGCATCGCTGGGCGCGGTGGGCGCGGCCGTCGCGTTGCTGGCGATTGCCGCTGGCCTGTTGCTGGGATGGCTTGCGCGGTCTCGTTCATCCACGCATGGTGTGGATCTGCCTCATTGAAAAACAAACAGAAAAGCCCGGGTGTCTGCACACCCGGGCTTCTTCATCCACGCATGGCGTGGAATTACTTTGCTTCGGCGTCGGCCGGGGTGAAACGCGGCATTGCCGCAGCGGCACCTTCCTTCTCGGTCGAACGACCGGCGAACTGGTTGGCGAAGCGCACGTGACGGGCGAACGGGGCGTCGGCCACCTGTGCCAGCGATGCGGCCAGCGCACCGTTGAAGGCGTCGCCGGCGCCGGTGGTGTCGATCGCCTGCACCTGTTCGGCACCCACGCGGTAGTACGGCTGGGTATCGCCGCGCAGGTTCTCGTCGGCATGCGACACGAACACGCCCACCGAACCCAGGGTCACCACCACCGTGCCGTTGCCGACCAGCTTGCGGCACAGCGCGTGCAGGCTGGCGCCATCCAGCGCGGCGACGTCGTTGGCATCCACGCGCTCACCGACATGACGGCCGAGCAGGGCGGCGAACTCGGTCTCGTTCGGGGTGATCACATCGGCCAGCTTGAGCAGGCCGATGGTGGAGGGGGCATCGGCCGGTGCGGTGTTGAGCACGGTGGTGACGCCGGCCTCGCGGGCCGTGGCCAGTGCCGCTTCGATGGTCTGCACCGGCGATTCCAGCTGCACCAGCACCACCTTGGCGCCGGTCAGCAGCGCCTGCTGCTGTTGCAGGAAGTCGGTGCTCAGCGCGGCGTTGGCACCCGGGCCGATCACGATGGTGTTGCGGCCGCGCGCGTCCACATAGATGCCGGCGGTGCCGGTCGGTTCGCTGCTGGCTTCGGCGATCAGACCGAAGCCGTCCTGCGCGGCCAGCTCACGGGCGGTGGCGCCACCGGCATCGTCGCCCAGCGCGCACACGAAGTGGGTGTCGGCACCGGCGCGGCAGGCCGCCACGGCCTGGTTGAAGCCCTTGCCACCGGGGCCGGTGCTGTAACGGCCGGCAATGGTCGCACCCGGTGCCGGCAGCGACTCGCATCGCCACACGTGATCGACATTGAAGGAACCGACGACAACGACACTGCTGCTCATAGGGAATCTTTTCTCAACCAAGGGTTCAACTGAAGTGCGTCAGCACGCCGGCGATGGTCGCCGTCATGAAGGTGGCAATGGTACCGCCCAGCACGGCGCGCAGGCCGAACTTGGCCAGGTCGTGGCGACGTTCCGGGGCCAGCCCGCCGATGCCGCCGATCTGGATCGCGATCGAGCTGAAGTTGGCGAAGCCGCACAGCGCGTAGGTAGCGATCAGGCGACCTTCCTCGGACAGGCTCACGCCGGCGATCTGGCCGTTCACGATCTGCGACAGCTCGGTGTAGGCCACGAACTCGTTGATCACGACCTTCTGGCCGATCAGCGAACCGACGGTGGTGGCATCGGCCCACGGGGTGCCGATCACCCAGGCGATCGGGGCCAGTACGTAACCGAAGATGGTCGACAGGTTGGTCGGCTTGCCGATGGCAGCGGCCAGGCCGGTCACATCGCCAATCCAGGTAAGCGGTGCGTTCAACAGCGCGATCAGAGCGATGAAGGCCAGCAGCATCGCACCGATGTTCAGCGCCAGCTTCAGGCCGTCACCGGCGCCGGCAGCGGCCGCGTCGATGATGTTGCTGGAGGTCTTTTCGACTTCCATCTTCACCGTGCCGCGGGTCAGCGGGGTGCCGGTTTCCGGGATCAGCAGCTTGGCCACGACCAGGGTGGCCGGGGCCGCCATGATGCTGGCCGCCAGCAGGTGCTTGGCATAGAAGGCCTGCTGCGCCGGATCACCGCCGCCGAGCATGCCCACGTAGGCCGCCAGCACGCCACCGGCGATGTGTGCCATGCCGCCGATCATCATGGTCAGCAGCTCGGACTGGGTCATCCTGGCGATGTACGGGCGCACGGTCAGCGGCGCCTCGGTCTGGCCGATGAAGACGCTGGCGCAGACGCTGGTGGTTTCCGCGCCGGACACGCGCATCACCTTGGTGATCGACCACGCCATCACGCGCACAATCGCCTGCATGACGTTGAGGTGGTACATCACCCCCATCAGTGCAGAGAAGAAGATGATGGTCGGCAACACCTGGAAGGCAAAGATGAAGCCGTAATTCTTGGTGTCCATCAACGAGCCGAAGATGAAGCCCGAGCCCTCGTTGACGTAGCTGAGGATCTTGACGAAGCCCTTGCCCAGCGCGTCGAACACGTCGCGCCCGCCCGGCACCAGGATCACCAGCGCCGCAAAGGCGATCTGCAGGGTGATACCGGTGGCAACCAGCTTCCAGTCAACCGCGCGCTTGTTATTGGAAAACAACCAGGTGATGCCGATCAGCACCGCCAACCCGAACAGGCCGAAGCCGATCCTGCCCAAACCTTCGACCATGTGAGTGACTCCCCTGGGGCGTCGCGAAAAACGGGAAGCCTAGTGCAGGGCAGGGGCCGGGGCAAGAAAAAGCAGCGTGTGCGCGGCCATCGGTGCCGATCAGGCCAGCAACGGCAAGGGCTTGCGGCTGGCGGCGGCAGGTAGAATGGGGTTTGATCCCGGCCCGGATGCGGGCCCGCAGCAGGAGATTCGCATGCAATACCGTCGCCTGGGCTCCACCGGCCTGCCGATTTCCGCCTTGTCCTTCGGCGCCTGGGTGACCTTCGGCGATCAGGTTCCGCGCGATGAGGCCCGCAACCTGGTGGCCGCCGCCTGGGATCATGGCGTCAATTTCTTCGACAACGCCGAGGGCTATGCCAACGGCCGTGCCGAACAGGTCATGGGGGACGTGATCACCGACCTGCGCCTGCCGCGCGACGGCTTCTGCGTGTCCAGCAAGGTGTTCTTCGGCAGCGCCAAGGACCCGCGACCGACCCAGCGCGGACTGTCGCGCAAGCACGTGACCGACGCCTGCCACGCTGCACTCAAGCGCCTGCGGGTGGACTACCTGGACCTTTATTACTGCCACCGCCCGGATCCGGACGCGCCGATCGCCGAGACCGTGCACGCCATGGATACCCTGGTACGGCAGGGCAAGATTCTTTACTGGGGCACCTCGGAGTGGTCGGCGGCGCAGATCCAGCAGGCGCTGGACATCGCCGAGGCGCGCAACCTGCAGGGCCCGTCGATGGAGCAGCCGCAGTACAACCTGCTGCACCGCGAGCGGGTCGAGGTCGAGTACGCGCCGCTGTATGCCGGTGCCGGCCTGGGCACCACCATCTTCTCGCCGCTGGCCTCGGGCCTGCTCACCGGCAAGTACGACCAGGGCATCCCGGCCGATGCACGGCTGGGGCGCGAAGGCATGGAGTGGTTGCAGGACCTGGTGCTGGGGGCCGACGCCGGGGCCCGCCTGGGTCAGGTGCGCCGTTTCAGCGAAGTCGCGCGCGCGCTGGGCCAGGCCCCGGCCACGCTGGCGATTGCCTGGTGCCTGCGCAACCCGAATGTCTCCAGCGTGATCCTCGGCGCCAGCCGGGTCAGCCAGCTGCTGCAGAACCTGCAGGCACTGGACGTGCTGGAGCAGGTCGACGCCGCCGGCTGGGCCCAGGTCGAAGCCGTCTTCGCCTGAACCCCGGGGGCCGACCGGGCCTGGGGCCTCGGCCAGGTCGGCTCGGCCGAGGGATCGGGAACGGGATCGGTAGAGTCGACTGTTAGTCGACTGCTTCGAATAAACGACTGCTTCGAGCAACAGCAGTCGACTAACAGTCGACTCTACACATCTACGCCGCTATTTGATTGATAAAAGCTATCGAATTTCCGAATTCGATCATTAATCTCATCAATGAAATTGAGAATGGTTGTTGATTGTCAACTGAGAATCATTATCATTTAACTCGTCCCTCGCACGAGTCCAGATGCTCATGAATGCTCAACCTGTACTGCTGCGCCCCGAAACGCTGACGCTCCGCGATCGACCGGTCCGCGTCGTTCCGCCGGAAGAGGTCATCGACAGCGAAGCCCTGCTCAAGGGCCGTCGTGAAATCCTGATCCAGCACGGCGACCGCTTCTATCGCCTGCGGCACACCAGCAACGACAAGCTGATCCTGACCAAGTAATCGCGGCCTGGTCGCCCGCCTCCCTCCCTCCTGCCGGCAGCGCCGACAGGGTGGGCGACCCGTCCGCTCCTGCTCTCTCCCCCTCGGTCTACCGCGTGCACCTTCCGGGTGTGCCGGTAACCGGGGGTTCCCCTGCCTGACCGACCGAACCCGATGACCCGCCATACCGCCCTTTGCCTTGCTGTCTGGATGGCGCTGCCGCTGTCCGCCCACGCTGCTGCCACTGCCGCACCCGATGCGCGCGAATTCGATCGGGTGCAGGTCACCGCCACCCGCACCGAGCGGGCCGTGAGCGACGTGGCGGCCACCGTGGACGTCATCGACCGTGAGCAGATGGACCGGCATCTGGTGCAGGACATCAAGGATCTGGTGCGCTACGAACCGGGCCTGTCGGTCACCCGCAGCGCGACCCGCTTCGGCCTGGATGGTTTCCGCATCCGTGGCCTGGACGGCAACCGCGTGCGCATCCAGACCGACGGCATCGTCATGCCGACCCGGTTCGACATCGGTTCGTTCGCCAGTTCCAACCGCAACTTCACCGACCTCGATACGCTCAAGCGCGTCGAGATCGTACGTGGCCCGGCCAGCTCGCTGTACGGCTCCGATGCACTCGGCGGCGTGGTCGCGTTCGTGACCAAGGACCCGGCCGACTACCTCAAGGACGGCAAGAACAGCTACTTCGGCCTGAAGTTCGGCTACGACGGTGAGTGGAAGGGCCTGCTTGGCGGTGCCACGGCGGCCTTTGGTGGTGACCATTGGAGCGGCCTGGTCAACGTCAACCACCACCAGGGTCAGGAAACCGACAATAAGGGCACGGTGCGCAGCGACAACGACACCCGCACGGCGTCCAATCCGCAGGATCGCGACGGCCGCAGCCTGCTCAGCAAGCTGGTCTATGCACCGAGCGAGGACCAGCGCTTCCGCCTGACCGTGGAAGGCAACGAAGACACCACCGATACCAATGTCCTGTCGGCGATTGCCAGTGTTGCGCCGCGTCCCGGCGCGATGGCTGCCGCAACTGGCATGAAGTCCCACGACACCCAGAAGCGCAACCGCGTGTCCTTCGCCCACGAAATGGATGCGCTGGACCAGCCGTTCGCCGACAGCCTGCACTGGCAGGTGTACGCGCAGAACAGCGAAACCCGGCAGCAGACCGACGAAACGCGCACCGACGGCACCCGCCGCCACCGCGTGTTCTCCTTCGACCAGCATGCCTATGGCCTGCAGGCGCAGTTCAACAAGGCGTTCACCACCGGCAGCGTCGAGCACGCAGTGACCTACGGTTTCGAAGGCACCCGTACCGAGATCCGCCAGAAGCGCGACGGCTACCAGGTCAGCAAGGCGGGCGTGGTCAGCAACACGGTGTTGCCGGACACCTTCCCGGTGCGTGACTTCCCGATCAGCAAGACCACCGAGCTGGGCCTGTATGCACAGGATGAGATGCGCTTTGCCGATGGCAGGCTGTCGCTGGTGCCGGGCGTGCGCGTGGACCGCTACGAGCTGAAGCCGGAAGTGGACAGCATCTTCGCCGAAGACAACCCGACCACGGCCGTGGCGCAGCTGAAGAAGACCAGCGTGTCGCCGAAGCTGGGCATGGTCTGGCGCTTCACCGACCAGTGGTCGTTGTTCGCCGGTTATGCGCATGGCTTCCGATCGCCGCCGTACAACGACGTCAACATCGGCCTGACCAATGTCGCCTTCCGCTATACCGCCATCGCCAATCCGGACCTGAAGCCGGAAACCAGCGACGGCTACGAACTGGGCCTGCGCTTCATCGCGCCGGCGGCGTACGTCAGCGTCAGCGGCTACTACAACGACTACAAGGATTTCATCCAGTCCAACGTCGATACCGGCCGCAACGCACAGGGTTTGACCGTGTTCCAGTCGCAGAACATCGCCGAAGCACGCATCTATGGCGCGGAAATGAAGGCCGGCATCGAGTTCGGCGAGCTCAGCCCGGCGCTGAAGGGCTGGGCGCTGCGCAGTGCGTTGGCATGGTCGCGTGGTGACAACCGGACCGATGACGAGCCGCTGGCCTCGGTCGATCCGCTTCGCGGCACGCTGGGCCTGATGTACGACACCGATACCTGGGGCGTCGAACTGGCCGGCACCTTCGTACAGCGCAAGAAGCGCCTGCCGCCGCCTGCTGCGCAGACCAATCCGAACGCACCGGCGCCGTTCGTCTACCAGCCGGCCGGCTACGGCGTGCTCGACCTGATGGCGCACTGGAACTTCGCACCGGGTGCCACCTTCAATGTCGGCGTGTTCAACCTGGCCGACAAGCGCTACATCGAATGGTCGTCGATCACCCCGAGCCTGATCACCAATCGCGCACTGAGCGATCGTTTCAGCAGCCCGGGCCGCACCTTCTCCGCCAGCCTTGCCGTTTCCTGGTGACCTCATGAGCCGAGCACTGTCCGCACGCAGGAATGACTCCATCGCCGCGCCGCACAGCGCGGCCTGGCCGACCCCGGCACAGCTGGCCACGCTCGGCACCGTGTTGTGCCTGTACCGCGCCGACGGCAACGAGCTGGGTGGCTGGCGCCAGGCCGTACGCGTGCACGCCTGCCAGGGCGTGGACAGCGAGGGCCTGCGCGAAAGCCTGTGCTTCCTCGATGGCCGCGGCCGCTGCGTGTGGCGTCTGTATCTGCTACCGGACAGCGATTTCCTGGCCTGGGACCGGCTGGTGGCCGCGTTGCCGCCGGGACCGGAACACGACAGCGATGGCAGCGTCGGCGAACGACTGTGGCGGCGCCTGGCCGGCCATCTCGGCGGCCAGCGCTGGCGCCTGTGCGCGCTGCGCCTGCACGCCGCCGACGACGGGCGCACCCTGGCGGCCAGCCTCTCGACCCTGTCCTCGCTGGGCGCGGCCACCGCCCGCCGCATCGCACGCCTGGAAGGTGCTGAAGGCGAACTGGTGATCGACGACTGTTGTTGTGCCGACGCCGCCCGGCGCCCGGCGCCACGGATTCCCGGCGACCTGCCGCTGATCCGCCTGTGACCCTCTCCTGATGGAACGCCCGTTGGCCACGGATGGCCCCTCAATGAATCTGCACCCCCGAAGGAAGACCCCGATGAAGCTCCAGACAGCCAGCGCCATGCTGCTGCTCGCCGCCAGCGGCGTGGCCAGCGCGCAGCCCTCCGATATCGCCCGCGACCACGACAGCATCCTTGCCATGCAGGGTGAGTACACCGTGGACTTCGCGTTCGACGAGACCGTGCTGCTGAAGCCGGGCTACGAGCGTGCACCGGCGATGCGCAGCGGTGGCAGCGAAGTGGTCATCGTGGTCGAGGACACGCCGAAGCGCATCGTGCTGCAGCACCTGCTGCTGGACGAGAAGAGCGGCCACATCACCAAGCACTGGCGCCAGGACTGGGTGTACGAGGCACCGAACCGTTTCGAGTTCAGTGCCGACCAGACCTGGAAGGTGCGCAGCATTCCGGCGGCGGTGAACCAGGGCGCCTGGACCCAGTGCGTGTACGAAGTGAGCGACGCACCGCGCTACTGCGGCACCGGCACCTGGACCTACACCAACAACGTGCCGAGCTGGACCAGCGACCTGAGCTGGCGCCCGCTGCCGCGCCGTGAGTACACCAAGCGCAGCGACTACAACGCGCTGGCCGTGATCAACCGCCACACGCTGACCCCGAACGGCTGGACCCACGAACAGTTCAACACCAAGGTGCAGCGCAACGCCGACGGCAGCCAGGTGGAGATCGCACGCGAGTTCGGCTTCAACGACTACGTGAAGACCACCGAGATCGATTTCACCCCGGCGCGTGACTACTGGAAGGCTACTGCCGGTTACTGGGCCAAGGTGCGCCAGCGCTGGGACGGTTTCCTGGCCCAGGCCCCGGGCGTGCACCTGAAGACCAGGATCGACGGCATGGCGATGATCATTCCGCTGTTCACCCAGGCCGAAGAAATCCAGTCCGGCAAGAAGGTGAAGGACACGCAGATCGACGACGTGTTCGCCAAGTACGTGGAAAAAGCCCAGTAGATCCACGCCATGCGTGGATGTGCTTGTTCCTTGAACACTGGCAACGCCGTCATGTGCTCTTGGTAGGTGCCGAGCTTGCTCGGCACGCGCCCCGGTCCGGCGCCGCCTCAGGCCTCGCGCAGGGCCAGTGCCGGTGGCGTATGCAGGATCGCCCGCGTACCCCACCAGCCCGCCAGCAGGCTCAACCCGATACCGACCACGCCGCCGATCAGCAGGCCCGGCCACGGCGGCAGCAACGGCAGCTCGAAGACCTTCTGCGAGACCGCCACACCGATGGCGGCCGCCGCCCCCACTGCCAGCAACGCGGCCAGGGTGCCCAGCGCGCCGAATTCCACCAGCACCGCGCCGCGCAGCTGCCGCCGGGTCGCGCCCAGCGTGCGCAGCACCGCGCTGTCGTAGCGACGCTCGCCGGCCGTGGCCTGCAGCGCGGCCAGCAGCACCAGTACGCCGGCCAGCAGGCTGAACACCATCACCAGCTGCACCGCCTGTGCCACCCGTTCCATCACATCGCGCACCTGCGAGATCACCGCATCCACGTCCAGCAGCGACAGGTTGGGCTGCGCGCGTACCAGCTCGCCCAGTCCGGCTGCCTTGCCGGCCGGCAGATGGAACGCCGACAGCAGGTTGTGCGGGGTGTCGCCCACCGCATTCGGGTTCAGCAGCACGAAGAAGTTCGGCCGGAAGGTGTTCCAGTCCGCCTTGCGCACGCTGGTGACGGTGAACTCGCGCTCCTGTTCGCCCACGGCAATGGCGATGCGGTCGCCCGGATGCACGCCGTAGCGTTTGGCCCAGCCGATCTCCACCGAGGCTTCCGGCGCGGTGCTGTCGGCCTTCCAGAACGTGCCATTGACCAGCGTATTGGCCGGCGGGAAGGTGCTGCGCCAGCTGAAGTTCAACGGCCGGTTCTCGTCATCGTCATCGCGCTGGCCGCCCTGCGCCGGTTGCCCGTCCTGTCCGGGCTCGCGATCCACGCGCAGCGGCGGCTTGCCGTTGATGGCGATCAGGCGCCCGGTGGCCATTGGTTCGATGCTGGCGTCATTGGCACCCAGCCCACGCAGCGCTGCCAGCACGCTGTCGCGTTGCTCGGGCTGGATGTTGATCAGGAAGTAGTTCGGTGTATCCGCAGGCAACCGCTCGCGCCACTGCTGCAGCAGGCCGGGACCGGTCACTGCCAGCAACAGCAGCGCACACAGCGACAGTGACAAGCCCACCAGCTGCATCACCGCCAGCATCCGGCGCCGGGTCAGCGCCGCCAGGCCCAACCGCCAGTGGCCGTGCAGGCGATGCTGCAGGCCGCGCATCAACTGCAGCAGCACGAAACCGACCACGCCGGCCGCCACCGCCAGCCCGCCCAAGCCCCCCAGCACCCACAAGGCCAGCTTGAGGTCGCCGGTGACCTGCACCGCCAGCACCAGGCTGGCCCCCAGCGCGGCCACATAGGCCAGCAGCGAGGCCGGTGGCTGCGTGGCGAAGGAACGGTTGAGTACGCGCATTGGCGGCACCCCGCGCAGGCGCAGCAGCGGTGGCAGGCCGAAGCCGAACAGCAGCAACAGGCCGATGCCGGCACCGGTCAGCGCCGGCATTGCCTCCGGCAGTGGCAGGCGCTGCGGCACCAGGCTGCCCAGCACCTGTACCAGCCCTTCCTGGGCGGCCATGCCCAGGCCGATGCCAAGCGCACAGGCCGGTACTGCCAGCATCAGCAGCTGCAGTGCCAGGCCGAGCAGGATGTCGCGCTGGCGCGCACCGAGGCAGCGCAGGATCGCCACCTGGTCGATGCGGCGCAGGGCGAAGCGGTTGGCCGCCAATGCGGTGGCCACGCCCGCCAGCAGCACCGCCAGCAGCGCGCTCAGGCCGAGGAAGCGGCCGGCCAGGTCGAAGGCCTGGCGCACGCCGCGCTGGGTGTCATCTACGCTCAGCAGGCGCAGGCCCTTCACCTGTGGCAGCAGCCACTCGCGCAGGGACGCGATCTGCCCCGCCGGTCCCGCAAACATCAGCCGGTAGTTGATGCGGCTGCCGGGGCCGAGCAGGCCGGTGCCCTCCACGTCAGCACGGTTGACCAGCAGGGTGGGGGATAGGGTCAACAGGTCGCCACCGGCATCCGGCTCGGCCTCGATGATGCCGGCGATACGCAGCGTGCCGGCGCCGAATTCGAGGTCATCGCCGGCCTTCAGCCCCAGCCCCTGCAGCAGGCGCGGGTCGGCATAGGCCTGGCCCTTGGGGGGCATGCCGGCCTCGGCGATCAGCGCGCCACCGGGCGTGCTGCGCACCCGCAGCGTGCCGCGCAGTGGATAGCCCGCCTGCACCGCCTTGATGCTGGCCATCTGGCTGGCATCACCGTTGAACAGCACGCTGCCGAAGCTGGCGATACGGGTGAAGGCCAGTCCACGCCGCTGCGCCTCGTCGGCGAACGCCTGCGGCGGGTCATCGCGCCCGGCAATGCCGAGGTCACCGCCGAGCATTTCCGCTGCGCTGCCGGTCAGTGCCAGATTGACCCGGTTCACCAGCGTGCCGACCGCGGTCATCACTGCCACGCCCAGCACCAGTGCGGCGAACACGGTCAGCAGGTCGCCGGCCAGCGCCTCGCGGCGCAGCGCGCGCCACGCGTGCCGCAGCAGGTTCATGCCTGCGCCCCACGCTCGACCGGCAGCAGGCGGCCATTGTCGATGCGGTGGATGTACTGGCAACGCTGGGCCAGGCGCAGGTCGTGGGTGACCAGCACCAGCGTGGTGCCGCTGCTCGCGTTGAGTTCGAACAGCAGGTCGCTGATGTGCTGGCCGGTGGCGTGGTCCAGCGAGCCGGTCGGTTCGTCGGCGAACAGGATGCGTGGGCGGGTGACGAAGGCGCGCGCCAGTGCCACGCGCTGCTGCTCGCCGCCGGACAGCTGGCGCGGGTAGTGGCGGGCGCGATGGGCCAGGCCGACCTGGGCCAGCACTTCATCGACCCGTACGCGGTCCTCGCGCCCGGCCAGCTCCAGTGGCAGCGCCACGTTCTCGGCGGCGGTCAGCGCCGGCAGCAGGTGGAAGCTCTGGAACACGAAACCGACCTCGCGTGCGCGCAGCTGGGCACGTGCTTCCTCATCCAGTGCCGCCAGATCCTGCCCGGCGAGGCCTATGCGGCCGCGGCTGGGCAGGTCCAGCCCGGCCAGCAGGCCGAGCAGGGTGGTCTTGCCGGAACCGGAGGCGCCGACGATGGCCGCGCTGGTGCCTTCATGGACGGTCAGGGTGATGTTGTCCAGTATGTGGACTTCACCCTCCGGGCCCTGCACGGATTTGCCGACCTGGTCGACGGCGATGGCAACGGACGCGCTGCGGGGGGACAGGCTGTCGATGAGGAGACTCCAATGCGCAAGACGGGATGGAGCCGGCGAGCCGGCGTGATGATGGTGCTGCTGCTAGGGTTCCTGCTGCTGCCCGGGCTGGCCTGTGCCAAAGGTCCGGCCGGCACCGTGCTGGTCCTGGGCGACAGCCTCAGTGCAGCCCACAATATCCCCGTCGACGCCGGCTGGGTCAGCCTGCTGCAGCAGCGGGTCAGGCAGCAGTCGAAAACCCCGGCACGCATCGTCAACGCCAGCATGAGCGGGGAAACCACCGCCGGCGCGCTGACCCGCCTGCCGGGCCTGCTGGCGAAGGAAAAACCGACCGTGGTGGTGATTGCCCTCGGCGGCAATGACGCGCTGCGCGGACTGACCCCGGCGCAGGTGCAGGGCAACCTGGAAAAGATGGTGCAGGCCAGCCAGAAGGCCGGGGCCAAGGTGCTGCTGCTGGGCATCGATGTTCCGCCCAACTACGGCCCGGCCTACCGCCAGCGCCTGGCCGCGGCCTACAAGGCGCTGGCCACGCAGTACAAGGTGCCGCTGCTGCCGTTCCTGCTGGAGGGCGTGGCCCTGCAGCCGGGCATGATGCAGGCCGATGGCCTGCACCCGACCGCACAGGCGCAGCCGAAGGTGCTGGACAACGTCTGGCCGCTGCTGCGCCCTCTGCTCTGAACGATTTACTTCCCTCTTGACGGAACTTCACATCGCGTCCACCGTCGATCCGGCATGTTTCACAAAGCTGAAGTTAGAGGGAATCACATGCGTCAGACGAAGGAGACCTCCGGCTTGGTGCTGGTGGTCGAAGACAACCGCAACATCTCCGAGATGATCGGGGAATACCTGGAAGGTCGCGGCTTTGAAGTCGACTATGCACAGGACGGCCTGGATGGCTACCGCCTTGCGGCGGAAAACAGCTATGACGTCGTGGTGCTCGACTTGATGTTGCCGCGCCTGGATGGCATCGAAGTGTGCCGTCGCCTGCGCAACGATGCGCGCAAGTCCACCCCGGTGCTGATGCTCACGGCACGCGACACGCTGGACGACAAGCTCACCGGCCTCGGTTTCGGCGCCGATGACTACCTGACCAAGCCGTTCGCGATCCAGGAGCTGGAAGCCCGCCTGCGCGCGCTGATCCGCCGCGAACGTCGCCAGGTGGGGTCGGAAGTGCTCAAGGTCGCCGACCTGGTGCTCGATCCGGTCAGCATGCGTGCCACCCGTGCCGGTACCGAGCTGCAGCTGTCGCCGATCGGCCTGCGCCTGCTGACCATCCTGATGCGCGAATCGCCGCGCGTGGTCACCCGCCAGGAGATCGAACGCGAGATCTGGGGCAACGGCCTGCCGGATTCGGACACCCTGCGCAGCCATCTGTACAACCTGCGCAAGATCATCGACAAGCCGTTCGACCGTCCGCTGCTGCATACCGTGCAGAGTGCCGGCTACCGCATTGCCGACATCGCCCAGCCGATGGCCTGAGCAGGTCCGCGCCGGTGCAGCCTCAGGCCGGGCCGGGCTGCGGCCCGGCACAAGGGCAGGGGATGATCGTCCGGCAGTGCCGCCGGTCATCGCCCGTGCATCCCAACGGCGCGGTGCGCTGCCTATAATCGCAGCGCTCTGACCGGGACTCCGCAATGCCGCACGGCCTGCCGCGCAAGATCCGTATCGCTTTCATCCTGCAGGCAGTGCTGGCCAGCCTGGGCATCCTGCTCGGTGCGTGGCTGGTTTCGCTGGTGATCAAGCACAGCCTGGTCGGCGCCGCCCTGCGCGAGGAGGCGGCGTACTTCTGGACGCTGCACGAGGCCTCGCCGGTACAGCCTCCACCCAACACCCAGAACATCCGTGGCTACCTGCTGGAAAGCGGGCAGTCGGCCCTGTCGCTGCCGGCCAACCTGCGCAATCTGGAACCCGGCTTCCACGAACTGCCCAAGGACGACCAGCTGGTGCTGGTCGATGTGCGCCCGGCCGGCCGCCTGTACCTGGTGTTCCTGCGTTCGCGCGCGGAGATGCTGGCGTTCTGGTTCGGCATCGTGCCGGTGCTGCTGACCCTGCTGGCGGTGTATGGCGCCAGCTGGGTGACCTATCGGGCCTCCAAGCGCCTGGTGTCGCCGGTGAACTGGCTGGCGCGGCGCGTCTCACGCTGGGATCCGGGCCACCCGGAGGCAGCCGACCTGGAACCGAACAAGCTGCCGGCGGACATGCAGGGCGAGACCCGGCAGCTGGCGGCCGCACTGCATTCGCTGGCCAACCGGGTCAGCGCGCATGTGGCGCGCGAGCGCAATTTCACCCGCGACGCCAGCCATGAACTGCGCACACCGCTGACCGTCATCCGCGTGGCCAGCGACATGGCACTGGGCGATGACAGCCTGGAGCCGCGCCTGCGCCGCAGCCTGCAGCGCATCCAGCGTGCCGGCCGTGACATGGAGGCGGTGATCGATGCCTTCCTGATCCTGGCACGCGAGGCCGACGTCGAGCCTCAGGTCGAGCTGTTCGAC
Organism: Stenotrophomonas sp. GD03877; assembly: GCF_029840555.1. NCBI lineage: Bacteria > Pseudomonadati > Pseudomonadota > Gammaproteobacteria > Lysobacterales > Lysobacteraceae > Stenotrophomonas > Stenotrophomonas sp. GD03877. Next base: position 151,127 of record NZ_JAOCCT010000001.1, read on the forward strand.
GTCAACGACATCGTCCGCTATGAAGTGGACAACGCCAACGAACTGCTGGGTACGCGCCCGGTGTCGGTGCACCTGCACAGCGATGGCCCGGTGCAGCTGCATGCGCCGCCGCGGGTGCTGCAGGTGGTGGTCAGCAACCTGGTGCGCAACGCCTGCAGCTACACCGACGAAGGGCGCATCGACGTGCATGTGCACAACGACCGGGTAGTGGTGCGCGATACCGGTATCGGCATGTCGGCCGACGCGCTGTCGCGGGCCTTCGAGCCGTTCTACCGTGCCGAGCCGAGCCGTCCGCAGGGCACCGGCCTGGGCCTGTCGATCGTGCGCCGGCTGTGCGACCGCTTCGGCTGGAAGGTCAGCCTGGCCAGCGAGCCAGGCCAGGGCACCGAGGCCACGGTGGTGTTCCGCTGACGCGGCACCTGCTGCCTCGGTAGATGCCGACCTTGGTCGGCGCTTTCAACAGGAGTCACGCCGGTGCCCGATGCCAACCAAGGTTGGCATCGACCGGAAGGCGTGCGCGTGGCGCCTCTGCGGCGTCCGCAGTCCCTAGTTGCAGTTGACCTTCGGCGCCAGCGCCCTGGCCCAGATCGCATAGCCGGCCGGGGTCATGTGCAGCATGTCCTCGCGGAACAGCGACGCATCCGGCTGGCCATCGGTGCCGAGCATGGGTGTGTAGACGTCGGTGAAACCGGTATTGGGCAGCTTGGCCAGGGCGGCCTTGATCAGCGCGTTGGCTTCGTTGATCGCCGGCAGCAGATGCGCACGCGACGGGCTCGGCTTGATCGACAGGTACTCGACCCTGGTCTTCGGCAGGTCGCGATGCACGCGCTGCACGAAGGCAACCACATCGTCGCGCACCTGCACGGCGCTGCGGCCGCTGTTGAGGTCGTTGTCACCGGCGTAGAAGAACACCTTGCACGGCGCATACGGCACCACGATGCGGTCGGCATACCAGGTGCTGTCGCGCACTTCCGAACCGCCGAAGCCACGGTTGAACACCGGCTGGCCGGGGAAGTCGGTGGCCAGGCTCTCCCAGAAGCGGATGGAGGAGCTGCCGATGAACTCGATGCCACCGCGCGGCGGCGGGCTGGCCTGGTCGGCGCTGGCGAAGCGGGCCATGTCGCCGGCCCAGGCCACGTTGGAGACCTGCTCGGGCACGCGCGGCGGCTTGGCCGGGCTCAGCGCCTGGGCCAGGGGGGCGGCGGTCAGCAGGCCCAGCATCAGCAGGCAGGTACGGCGACGGGACATCAGGCGCTCCAGCAGGGAAGGGGACAGCCATCATAGAAGCTGGGGCGGGCCGGGGCTTGCCCCTGGCAGTCCATTCACCGGGCCGGTGCCGGGATGCGGCTGGCGGCCTTGTGGCAAAATGGCGGCCATCTGCCTATCCCTGTGCACCCATGATTCCCTGCCGTGCGTCTGAGCGGTCGCTGCGCCGCGCCCCTGTTGCTGGATGTTCCACCCGTGGCTGATCAGTTCGGCCATCTGCCCCGCGGCCCGCGCCGCATCGTCCAGGCCGCCCGCTGGTCCTGGCAGGGCCTGCGCGCCGCCTGGCTGCACGAGTCCTCGTTCCGGCTGGAGGTCTACCTGCTGATCCTGCTGACCCCGGTCGCGATCTGGCTGGGCCAGACCCCGGTCGAGCGCGCGCTGCTGATCGGCTCGATGCTGCTGGTGCTGGCGATGGAACTGGCCAACTCGGCCATCGAAGCGGTGATCGAACGTTACGGCAGCGAGATCCATGAGCTGGCCGGCCGCGCCAAGGACATGGGCTCGGCGGCGGTCTTCGTGCTGATGATGAACGTGCTTCTGTGCTGGGCGCTGGTCGTGGTCCCGCATGCAATGGCCGGCAATTACGGCTGATCCCTCATTCCCCCCTTGTTGAAGACTTCCCATGTCCCTTGAGTTTCTTGCCGATCCGAATGTCTGGTTGACCCTGTTCACGCTGAGCGCGCTGGAAATCGTGCTCGGCATCGACAACCTGGTGTTCATCTCCATCGCCGTCAGCAAGCTGCCAGAGCACCGCCGCCCGTTCGCGCGTCGGCTCGGCATCGCGGTGGCCTGTATCACCCGTATCTGCCTGCTGGTATCGCTGGCGTACCTGGCGCACATGCAGGCGAACCTGTTCACCGTGGCCGGCATGGGCATTTCCATCCGAGATCTGGTGCTGATCGTTGGTGGCCTGTTCCTGATCATCAAGGGTTGGATGGAGATCAAGGAAATGATCACCGGTGGCGAGGATGAAGATCCGAGCACGACCAAGACCTCGGCCGTGTTCGGCTATGTGATCGCGCAGATCGCGGTCATCGACATCGTATTCTCGCTGGACTCGGTGATCACCGCGGTCGGCATCGCTGACCACGTGCCGGTGATGGTCGCCGCGATCCTGCTGTCGGTGGCGGTGATGCTGCTGGCCGCCAACCCGCTGGGCCGCTTCATCGATGCCAACCCGACCGTGAAGATGCTGGCGCTGGCCTTCATCCTGCTGATCGGTGCGGTGCTGATCCTGGATGGCCTGGATGTGCACATTCCCAAGCCCTACATCTACGCTGCCATGGGCTTCTCGGTGCTGGTGGAGTGGCTGAACCTGCTGATGCGCCGCCGCGCCCGCGAACACAATGTGCCGGGTGCCGGCAACTGGTAAGCGCGCTGCTGGCGTGTGAGTCCCTCAGAACCCCCGGCCTGGCCGGGGGTTCTGCGTTGTGGGGCCCGGTTCCACACCGGCGCTGCGGCTTTTGCATCTGCAGCGGGGTTGCTGCCGCCACTTGTGAACCAGGATCAACAGTGTTTTCCCGGGGCGAGGCTTAATCCGGAACAGCAGAGCGCGCAGGCTACGCACTCCCGATTCCCGCCCCCAGGAAAACCTCCCATGAATTCCAGAGCCGCCTTGCTGGCGCTTGCCGTCGGCGCCTTCGCCATCGGAACCACCGAGTTTGCGCCGATGGGCCTGTTGCCAGTCATCGCCGACGGCGTGGGCGTGGGCATTCCCACCGCCGGCATGCTGATCACCGCCTACGCCGTGGGCGTGATGCTGGGGGCCCCGGTAATGACGCTGCTGATGGGACGGTTCGGCAAGCGCACCGCGCTGATGCTGCTGATGTCGATCTTCGTGGTCGGCAACCTGCTCTCGGCACTGGCCCCGAACTACGGCCTGCTGCTGCTGTCGCGTCTGGTCACCAGTCTCAATCACGGTGCCTTCTTCGGCATCGGTGCGGTGGTCGCCGCCAGCCTTGTGCCGAAGGACAAGCAGGCTGCTGCCGTGGCCACCATGTTCATGGGCCTGACCATCGCCAACATCGGTGGCGTGCCGCTGGCCACCTGGGTGGGCCAGCAGCTGGGCTGGCGCCTGTCCTTCGCCGGGACTGCGGTGCTGGGCCTGGTCGCGATCACCGCGCTCGGCTTCGCGCTGCCGGCGTCTGCGCCGGGTCCGCGCCCGGACGTGCGCCGCGAATTGAAGGCGATCCTGCAGCCGCAGGTGCTGCTGGCGATGGCCACCACCGTGCTTGGCGCGGGCGCGATGTTCACCCTCTACACCTACGTGGCGCCGGTGCTGACCGAGTTGACCGGCGCCTCCAATACCTTCATCGCGATCTCGCTGGCCCTGATCGGCATCGGCTTCACCCTCGGCAACGGTATCGGCGGGCGCATGGCTGACTGGTCGCTCGATGGCGCCACCCGTATCCTGCTGGCTTCCCTGGCGGTGCTGATGTTCGTGCTGCCGCTGGCCTTCATGAGCCACGCCACCGCGGCGCTGGGTGTACTGCTGTTCGGTGCGGCGACGTTCGCCATCGTGCCGCCGCTGCAGATCCGGGTGATGCAGGCGGCCAGCGAGGCGCCGGGGCTGGCGTCATCGATCAACGTGGGCGCGTTCAACCTGGGCAATGCGCTGGGGGCTGCGCTGGGCGGGGCAGTGATCAGCCTGGGCCTGGGCTATGCGGCCATTCCGGTGGCCGGTGGCCTGCTGGCGGCATCCGGTTTGGTGCTGGCATGGCTGGGGCGTCCGCGCACTGCGGTGGCTGAAGCCTGCTGAGGGGTGTTGGATTCCGGCAGGGCTGCGCCCTGCACCCGCAGAGGCAACGTCAAAAGCTGGGCTACTGAGGGATGGCGGGGCGGGTCCGGTGGCGGGGGACGCCGTAAACCCGTCCCTGGGGGCTTGGCCGCGGCATCCATGCCGCGGACACCCCCGCCACCGGACCCACCCCGCCTTCGACAGTCTTCCGCGATCTGTCGGAATGCGTTCTGCGCTGCTGTTGGTAGGTGTCGATCTTGGTCGACACGGTAGATCCACGCCATGCGTGGATGGCAGACACCAGGAATGTCTGAAGGGTCGGCTTTTGCCTTTGGCTCTTCTTTTGATCTTCCCGCGGTGCGCAGAAAACTGTCCATGGCCGGGAGGGTGGGTCGGCTGGGGGCGTGAGCCGCATGGATGCGGCGACCGAGCTTACATGGACGTACTTGCAGCGGCCCCCAGCCGACCCACCCTCCCGGCCCATCCCCGAGCTGGCTGGACCACACCGCGGAGGGGGGCCGCGCCCGATGGCCGGTCTTTCACCCGAACCATGGCATGCTCGGCGCCAAGCCCACCCGGAACCTCCGCCATGCGCCTGTTCACCCGTGTCCTGCCCCTGATGCTGCTGGCTTCCCTGCTGTCCGGCTGCGGCTACAACGCCATCCAGCAGAAGGATGAAGCGGTCAAGGCCAGCTGGTCGGAGGTCATCAACCAGTACAAGCGCCGCGCCGACCTGGTGCCCAACCTGGTGCAGACCGTGAAGGGCTTCGCCAGCCAGGAAGAGCGCGTGCTGACCGAAGTGACCAACGCCCGCTCGCGTGTCGGCCAGATCAATGTCAACGCCGATGACGAAGCCTCGCTCAAGCAGTTCCAACAGGCCCAGGGCGAACTGGGCAGCGCGCTGTCGCGGCTGCTGGTGGTCACCGAGAACTATCCGCAGCTGAAGTCCGACCAGAACTTCCGCGACCTGCAGGCCCAGCTGGAAGGCACCGAGAACCGGGTCACCGTCGCGCGTGGCCGTTACATCCAGCAGGTGCAGGACTACAACACCTACATCCGCTCGTTCCCGCAGGTGATCACCGCCAAGCTCTTCGGCTACAAGACCAAGCCGAACTTCACCGTGGACAACGAAGCGCAGATCTCCAACGCGCCGGCGGTCGATTTCGGCAACGCGCCGCAGCAGCCGGCGCCGCAGCCGGGCCACTGACCGATGCGCCTGGCCACTGCGCTGCTGGCTCTGCTGCTGTGGCTGCCGCTGGCGTCGCAGGCGCAGCAGCTGGCGCCGATTCCGGCGCTGGATTCGCCCGTGGTCGATACCACCGGCACGCTGGACGCCACGCAGAAGCAGGCGCTGGTACAGCAGGCGATTGAACTGCAGCAGCGCAAGGGCAGCCAGCTGCAGGTGCTGGTGGTGCCCACCACCCAGCCGGAAGACATCGCGCAGTACACCACGCGCGTCTTCGACCAGTGGCAGATTGGCCGCAAGGGCGTGGATGACGGCGTGCTGCTGGTGGTGGCCAAGGATGACCGGCGCGTGCGCATCGAACCCGGCTACGGCTTGGAAGGCGCGATCCCCGATGCCATCGCCAACCGGGTCATCCAGGAATACCTGGTGCCGCGCTTCCGCAGCGGCGACTACGCCGGTGGCATCACCGACGCCACGGCGGTGCTGGTCAAGCTGATCGACGGCGAAACGCTGCCGGCACCGGTCAGCGGCCATCGCGGGCGTGATCCCAGCGGTGGCGGTGATACTTGGTTCCTGGCGCTGTTCATCGGTGTGTTCGCCGGCAGCATCCTGCGCGGCGTGTTCTCGCGGGTGCCGCGTCCGCTGCGTGGCGTGCTCGGCGGTGCCGGTGCAGCCCTGGCGGCGTTCCTGTTCACGTCCACGCTGCTGGCCAGTGGCCTGGCGGGCATCGTAGGCCTGATCGTGGCCATGCTCTCAGGACACCCGGGCCGCTTTGCCGGTGGCGGTGGCTGGGGCGGTGGCAGCTGGGGCGGGGGCGGCGGCGGCGGCTTCGGTGGCGGATTTGGCGGCGGCTGGGGAGGCGGTGGTGGCCGCTCCGGTGGTGGCGGTGCTTCGGGGGGCTGGTGATGATCCAACGACTGTGTCGTCATGTGTTTTCGCCGTCGGTACGGCGCGCGTTCCCGCCGGCCACCCTGCAGGCGATCACCGAGGCCATCGCGGCCGGTGAGCAGCGCCACGGCGGGCAGGTGATGTTCGCGGTGGAAGCGGACCTGCCGCTGGCCGCGCTGTGGCACAGGGTCACCCCACGCCAGGCCGCCGAGCATGCCTTCGCGCGCCTGCGCACCTGGGATACCACCCACAACAATGGCGTGCTGATCTACCTGCTGCTGGCCGACCACGCCATCGAGATCGTCGCCGACCGTGGCCTGCACGGCCGGGTCAGCCCGGCGCAGTGGCAGCGGGTCTGCACCCACCTGCGCGAGGGCCTGCGTGGTTCCCATCCGGTGGAAGCGCTGCAGGATGCCATCGACGAGGTCTCCAGCCTGATCGAAGGGCACTTTCCGGCCTCGACGCGGTCGAACGATGACGCGTTGCCGAACTCGCCCCAGCTCCTTGGTTGAGCCGGGGCGGCACTGGCCCGAGAATAGGCGTTCAACCGCAAGGCACCTTCCATGATCTATTTCCACGACATCGACCCCATCGCCCTCTCGCTGGGGCCGATCAAGGTGCACTGGTACGGCATCATGTACCTGCTCGGCTTCACCGCGGCCTGGCTGCTGGGCCGCAAGCGCATCGCCGCCGGTCGCCTGCCGGGCGTCGATGCCAACGGCTTCTCTGACCTGCTGTTCTACGCCATGCTCGGCGTGGTGCTGGGCGGACGCATCGGCTACATGCTGTTCTACGCGCTGGGCGATTTCCTGCACAACCCGCTGCTGCTGTTCAAGGTCTGGGATGGCGGCATGAGCTTCCACGGCGGCCTGCTCGGCGTACTCGGTGCCTGCTGGTGGTGGTCGCGCAAGCACGCGCTGCACTTCTTCGACACCATGGATTTCATGGCGCCGCTGGTGCCGCTGGGCCTGGGCTTCGGCCGCATCGGCAACTTCATCGGCGCCGAGCTGTGGGGCAAGTACACCGACGGCACGTGGGGCGTGGTGTTCCCGTCCGGCCTGCCGGCGCCGCTGAACCAGCTGGACCACGCGACCCTGCAGACGCAGTTCGCGACCGGCGCGTTGAACCAGTTCGCACGGCATCCCTCGCAGCTGTATGAAGCGTTCCTGGAAGGCCTGGTGATGTTCGTGGTGCTGTGGGTGGTGTCGGCCAAGCCGCGCCACCGCTACCTGGTGGGTGGCCTGTTCGCGCTGATGTACGGCCTGTTCCGCTTCGCCGTGGAGTTCGTGCGCATGCCCGACAACGGTGTCTACGTGGCCTTCGACTGGCTGACCCGCGGCCAGATCCTCAGCCTGCCGCTGATCGCCTTCGGCCTGGTGCTGCTGGTGATGTCGCGCCGCGCGCCGGTGCTGCAGCCGCAGCTGCCGGTGGCTGCCGAGGGCAAGGCATGAAGGCTTACCTGGACCTGCTCTCGCACGTGCTCGAGCACGGCGCCGAGAAGAGCGACCGCACCGGCACCGGTACCCGCAGCGTGTTCGGCTGGCAGATGCGTTTCAACCTGGCCGAAGGCTTCCCGCTGGTCACCACCAAGAAACTGCACCTGCGCTCGATCATCCATGAGCTGCTGTGGTTCCTGAAGGGCGACACCAACATCGGCTACCTGAAGGACAACCAGGTGCGGATCTGGGACGAGTGGGCCGATGCGAACGGCGACCTCGGCCCGGTCTACGGCAAGCAGTGGCGCAGCTGGGCCACCGCCGATGGTGGCGAGATCGACCAGATGCAGTGGCTGGTGGACGAGATCAAGCGCAATCCCGATTCGCGCCGGCTGGTGGTCAGCGCCTGGAACGTGGGCGAGCTTTCGCAGATGGCGCTGATGCCGTGCCACAACCTGTTCCAGTTCTACGTGGTCGACGGCAAGCTCAGCTGCCAGCTGTACCAGCGCAGCGGCGACATCTTCCTCGGCGTGCCGTTCAACATCGCCAGCTATGCGCTGTTGACCCACATGGTGGCGCAGGCCACCGGCCTGGGCGTGGGTGATTTCGTGCATACGCTGGGCGATGCGCACCTGTATTCGAACCACTTCGAGCAGGCGCGCGAGCAGCTGTCGCGTGAACCGCGCGCGCTGCCGACGCTGTGGTTGAACCCGGAGGTGACCAACCTGTTCGGCTTCCAGTTCGACGACATCCGCATCGACGGCTACGATCCGCACCCGACCATCAAGGCACTGGTGGCGGTGTGATTGATGTTTGGCATGCTGCGTATCAGCTGGTGAGACCTGACTGATGCAGATTGTTTCTCGGATTCACTAAGTGGAGGAGCAATGAGCAAACATTCACGAAAGGCACGGGAAAAGCTGGCGGAAGGCTTGATGTCGATGTCCGGCTCCCTGGCCGTTGCATTGACTGTTGGTGTGTTGATTACTCCTCTCCTGGCAGTCGCCAATGCGGCGGTCGCGGGAAAGGATGTGGACCTTTGGGTCATGATTACTGACCTCAAGCCGACTACTGCGGCAATACTGTTCCTGCTCTATTGTTCAGCGGTTGCGACAGTACTCGGTGGACGTAGCGCGGCGATGAAAATCTTCAACGAGTTGTATCCGGACAAATGAAGCTGTCGATGATCGTGGCGTTGGATCGCAACCGTGGCATCGGCCAGGGCAATGCCATGCCCTGGCACCTGCCAGATGATTTCAAGCACTTCAAGGCGCTCACCCTGGGCAAGCCGATCCTGATGGGGCGCAAGACGGCCGAGTCGATCGGCCGCGTGCTGCCGGGGCGGACCAACTTGGTGCTGACCCGCAGCGGCCAGGTGCCGTTCAAGGGCATGCGCGCGGTAGCGTCGCTGGATGAGGCGAAGACGATTGCCGAACGCGAGGGCGCCAGCGAGCTGTGCATCATCGGCGGCGGCGAGATCTTCCACCAGCTGCTGGACCAGGCCAGTGACCTGTACCTGACCTGGGTGGATGCCGAAGTCCCCGCCGATACCCATTTCCCCGAGGTGGATGCGCAGGACTGGCGGGAAGTGAGCAGCGAGCCGCACCCGGCCGACGAACGCCATGCCCACGCGTTCCGCTTCGTGCACTACGTGCGCCGCTGAAGATGGTTTCCTGTAGAGCCGAGCCATGCTCGGCTGCTGTTGCCGGACACATCCCGTAGCCGAGCATGGCTCGGCTCTACAGGATTGCCTACGGCATCCGGTAATGCCCGATGATGGCGTGCTGGAACAGCAGATTCTCTTCGCGCGTGCCGCGCGCGATGTTGTGCAGCACCAGCGGCGTGCCGTTGGCCAGCCTGCGGTCGGAGACGATGCCCACGTGCAGCAGGCCGTTGCCGTTGAGCTTCCAGGCGACGATGTCGCCGGCCGCGTAGTCGGCGGCGAGGGCCGTGATCGGCTGCTGCCAGCCCTGCCGTTCGAACCAGCGCATCAGGTTCGGTACGCGGCGATGATCGATGTTGCGATCCGGTCGTGACAGGCCCCAGATCGCCGGATAGGCACTGAAGTTGCCGCGCATGTCCTCATGCACGCGGGCCTGCAGGTCCACGTCCAGGCTGCGCAGCGCGCGCACCACCACGTCGGTGCACACGCCGCGATCAACCGGGACGTCTCCGCCGGGATAGGCCAGCACCTGATAGGCAGGGTCGTAGCGGGTGGTGACGCCGATCTGCGCGCGCGCTGCAGCCACCAGCGGCGGCGAAGGCGCCTGCGGCTGCGATGGCGTGTGACCGGCGTTTCCGCCGCCGGTGGGGGCCGGGGCCGAAGTGGGCTGGCAGCCGCTGGCCAGGGCCAGCGTCAGCAGCACCAACCATGGTGCCCAGCCGCGCCGCGTCATGCCTGCGGCGGGGGACTACTGTTGCCGGGGCCCGCGGCGCCACCACCACCGCCACCACGGCGACGACGACGGCGCGGGCCGCGATTGCCCGGGTTGGCGGCCGGAGCGTTACCGCCGCCCTGTTCCTTGCCCTGCGCCGACGCAGCCGGGCGCTCGTGCGCCGGGCGCGCGGGCGGACGGGCGTTGGGCACGGGGGCGGGTACATCGCGGCCTGGCACCTGCACCACGCGCAGTTCATCGGTATCGAGCTGGATCGCGGTGAGCTTGCCGCCCCAGACCGCGCCGGTGTCGATGGCGTGCACGCCCTGGGTGATGGTCAGGCCCAGCGCCGACCAGTGGCCGCAGACCACCTTCAGGTCGCGCTCGACCCGGCCCGGCACTTCGAACCAGGGATACAGCCCCTGTTCCTGCGTGCCCGGCGTGCCCTTGTCCTCGATGCCGATGCGTCCGCGCGGGGTGCAGTAGCGCATGCGGGTGAGCACGTTGATGATCGCGCGCGATCGGTCGTAGCCGGACAGGTTGGGGGCCCAGCTCGGCTTGTCGCCGTACATGTTGCGGAACAACTTGCGGTAGCCGGCGCCGTGCAACTGTGCCTCGACTTCAGCCGCATGCTTCTCGGCCATCTGCGTGGTCCACTTCGGCGCCAGGCCGGCGTGCACCATCATCCAGCCCAGTTCGCGGTCCACGTGCACCAGCTTCTGCAGGCGCAGCCAGTCCAGCAGTTCGTCGCGGTCCTCGGCCTGCACGATGCGCAGCAGGTCCGGGTTGACCTTGCGCTGTTCCTCTTCGGTGCGGGCACCGACGGCCAGCAGCGAAAGGTCATGGTTGCCCAGCACCACCACGCTGTGCTCGCGCAGCGAATGCACCAGCCGCAGCGTTTCCAGCGACTGGCCACCCCGGTTCACCAGGTCGCCGCAGAACCACAGGGTGTCCTGCGCCGGGTCGAAACGGATCTTTTCCAGCAGTCGCTGGGTGACGTCATAGCAGCCCTGCAGGTCGCCGATCGCCCACACACTCATCGTTCGGCCTCCGTGTCAGTGCAGGGTACGCGGGATGGCCAGCACGAAAGGTGCGACCGGCGCGGCAAATTCGGTGCCGTCGTCGGCGACCATGTCGTAGTGGCCCTGCATGGTCCCGTGATCGGTCCCCAGCATGACACCGGACGTGTAATGGAAGTCTTCACCGGGACGCAGGCGCGGCTGCTCGCCGATCACCCCGTCGCCGTCGACATGCTCGACGCGACCGTTGGCATCGGTGATGCGCCAGTGGCGTGCGACCAGGCGCGCGGCAACACGTCCCTGGTTGTGGATGCGGATCGTGTAGGCGAACGCATAGCGCCCGTCTTCCGGCGCGGATTGATCGTCGAGGAAGCGCGGTGCGACTTCGACGGAGATGGCATAAACGTCAGCGTCTTCCATACCGGCAGTGTAATCAGGAGGCATTGGCCAAGGCGATGAATTCGGCCACGTCCAGCTGTTCGGCGCGGGCATCGGGACGCACGCCGGCGGCAACGAACTGTTCGGCGGACACCACGTTGTTCAGGGCGTTGCGCAGGGTCTTGCGGCGCTGCCCGAAGGCGGCCTTGACCACCTCGGCGAAACGCTTGTGGTCGTTGATGTTGATTGTGGCCGGGTCACGCGGCACCAGCCGCACCACGGCCGAATCGACCTTCGGCGGCGGCCGGAACGCGCCCGGCGGCACCACGAACAGCGAGGTCACCTGGCAGTAGGCCTGCAGCATCACGCTGAGCCGGCCGTACACCTTGCTGCCGGGGCCGGCGGCCATGCGGTCGACCACTTCCTTCTGCAGCATGAAGTGCATGTCGCGGATCACCGCGGCATGTTCCAGTGCATGGAACAGGATCGGCGAGGAGATGTTGTAGGGCAGGTTGCCGACCAGGCGGATCGGCTGGCCGGCAGCGAGCTCGGTGAAGTCCACGCGCAGCACGTCGCGGTGGACGATGGTCAGCTCGCCCAGCGGCTCGGCGGCGGCGGTCAGCGGCGCGATCAGGTCGCGGTCGAACTCGATCACCGTCAGTTTCGGATGCACGCGCAGCAGCGGCAGGGTGATCGCGCCCTGGCCGGGACCGATCTCGACCAAGCGGTCACCGTCTTTCGGGTTGACCGCCATCACGATCTTGTCGATGTAGTGGCGGTCGGCCAGGAAATGCTGGCCAAGCTGCTTCTTGGCCGGGGCGGTGAACACCGGGCCGGAGGGGGAATGCGGGGAATTCATGCGCTCAGTGTACGTTGCCGCGCAAGCTGCGCACACAACGTCGTTGCCGCCTGCAGGCTGGAAGGATCGGCAATGCCGCGCCCGGCCATATCCAGTGCCGTGCCATGGTCCACCGCCACGCGCGGGTAGGGCAGGCCCAGGGTCAGGTTCACCGCCTGCTCGAAGCCCGAATACTTCAGCACCGGCAGGCCCTGGTCGTGGTACATCGCCAGCACGGTGTCGACGCCCGCCAGCTTGGCCGGCAGGAAGGCGGTATCGGCCGGCAGCGGCCCGATCAGGTCCATGCCCTCGGCGCGCAGGCGCTGCAGCAGCGGGATGATCAGGTCCAGCTCCTCACGACCCAGATGGCCGTCTTCGCCGGCGTGCGGATTCAGGCCGAGCACGGCGATGCGCGGCGCAGGCAGGCCGAACTCGCGGCGCAGGGCGGCATGCACGGTGCGCAGGGTGTGTTCCAGGCGGGGCGCGGTGATCGCGTCGGCCACCTTGCGCAGTGGCAGGTGGGTAGTGGCCAGGGCCACGCGGACGATGTGGTTGGCCAGCATCATCACCACCTTCACCCCGGCCTGGTCGGCCAGCAGTTCGGTGGTCCCACTGTAGGCGATGCCGCCTTCGTTGATGACCGCCTTGTGCACCGGGCCGGTGACCACGCCGTGCAGTTCGCCAGACAGGCAGGCCTGGCCAGCACCGAGCAGGGCACCGATGACGGCGCCGGCATTGGCCGGGTTGGCCTGGCCGAAGTGGCTGGGCACGGTATTGGCCACAACGCGCACACGCAGATCGCCGGGGACGCGTGCTTCGGCGTCCTCGGGCAGCAGCTGCAGCGGCAGGTTCAGCGCGGCGGCGGCCGCGCGCAGGGTATCCGGGTCGGCGAAGGCCAGCAGCCGGCAATCTTCACGCGGCTGCTGGACGAGGCGGACACACAGCTCCGGGCCGATCCCGGCGGGCTCGCCCGGTACCAGAGCGAGCTCGGGACGCATCGGTCAGGACTGCGGCGGCGTGGCGGTATTTTCCGCGCGGTCCCCGCTGCGGAAGCTGACATAGGCTTCGCCGCGCAGTTCCTGCAGGAAGCGGTTGTACTCGTCTTCCAGCTTGCGGCGGCCGATGGTCTCGCGGACCTGGGCGCGCTGGTTGTCGTTGGTTACGTCGGTCTGGCGGGTAGCCACGCGCTGCACGATGTGCCAACCGGCATCGGTGCGGAACGGCTGGCTGACGCCGCCGTCCTGGATGCCGGCTACCTGCTGGCCGAACGCCGGACCGAACGCGTCGACCGGGAACCAGCCCAGATCGCCGCCCTGGCCCTTGCTGTTGTTGTCCTCGGAGGATTCCTTGGCCACGGTCTCGAAATCCGCGCCGCCGGCGATGCGGGCGCGCAGGGTATCGATCTTGGCCTTGGCGGCAGCGTCGCTCTGGTGATCGTCCACGCGCACCAGGATGTGGCGGCCGTGGTATTCGGTGACCGTGTGCGCGCCACCGCTGGCGGCGCTGGCATCACGCACTTCCACCAGCTTCAGCAACTGGAAGCCGCTGGGGCCGCGGATCGGGCCGACCACTTCGCCGGGCTTCATCTTTTCCATCAGCTGGGCGAAGGCCTGCGGGATTTCATCCAGGCTGCGCCAGCCCAGGTCGCCGCCTTCCAGCGCGTTCGGGCTGTCCGAATAACGCACGGCGGCCGCGTTGAAGTCCAGCTCACCCTTGTCCAGCAGGGCCTTCACGCCCTCGGCCTTCTTCTGGCCGGTGGCGATCTGGTCGGCGTTGGAGCCGTCGGGCAGGGCGATCAGGATGTGCGCCAGGTGGTACTGGTTGCCCACCGTGGCCTGCTGCTTCAGCGCGGCGTCCACTTCACCCTCGCTGACGCTGATGCGGCTCTGCGCGAAGCTCTGGCGCAGGCGCTGCACGGTGATTTCATCGCGCACCGAAGCACGGAAATCGTTGAAATCGATGCCGTCGTGGGCCAGGCGCTGGCGCAGTGCATCCAGGTCCGAGCCGTTCTGCTGGGCGATGGCATTCATCGCCTGGTTCAGCTCCTGGTCGCTGACGCGGATGCCGCTGCCCTGGGCGCGGGCCACCTGCAGCTTGACCAGCACCAGGCGCTCGAGCACCTGGCGGCTGAGCACGTCTTCCGGCGGCAGCTGGTTTTCACGGCCGGCGTACTGCGCCTTGATGTTGGCGATCGCACGCTGGAGCTCGCTCTGCAGGATCACGTCCTCGTCGACGACGGCGGCGATGCGGTCCAACGGCTGCGCCTCCTGCGCGAGCACCTGCAGGGGGGCGGACACGCTGGACACCGCCAGCAGGGAGGCGAGAAGAACGGGGAAGCGCTTGGTCATGGGATCTGATTCGGATCGTAGTCATCCCGGGTCGCCCCGGTGTTGCTGGGCGGCACGAGATAGAGGTCGTCGCGGTTGTAGCCGAGGATAGCACGGCGCAGCGTACGGTCCGTGTCCTGGCCGATGGAGCTGAGGCCCTTGAGCACGAACTCCAGCTGGAAGGAATTGTTCATGTCGCCTTCGCGGTTGCGTACGTAGCGGCGGGCCACCGCACGGACCGCCAGGCAGCAGCTGTCCCACTGCACGCCGGCGATGATCTCCAGCGGTTCCTTGTCCTGCAGCGAGTAGTAATACCGGCCCACCAGGCTCCAGCGCGCATTCAGCGGGTACAGGAACGACAGGTCGGCCTGCTCCAGCAGGGTCCGGTCACGCTTGTTGGCATCGACGAGGGCGTCGGTCTTGATGCGGTAACGGTAAGTTAGGTTGACCACGCCGTCGTTGGGCATCAGGTAGCGGGCCCGCACGCTGGCCAGATCCTCGCGCTTGTACTTCGGGTCCCACTGGTAGGTGGCGCCCAGGGTCCAGCGGTCGTTGATCATGTAGTTGCCGTCGGCGATCCAGGCCGACTTGCCCTTCTCCACCGGTGCGCCGCCCGGCGTGGTGCTGACCCGCGATTCGTCGAAGTACTGGATCTGGCCGATCGCGGCCGAGAAGCGTTCCTTGCCGGTGGTCTGGTCGATGAAGCGGGTGCCCAGTGCCAGGGTCAACTGGTTGGCATCGTTCTGGCGGTCGGCGCCGGTATAGCGCGAGTCGCGGAACAGCTGGCCCCAGCTGAAGGTGAAGTCACGGGTGTCGAAGATCGGCAGCTCGTCCTGGTTGCGATAGGGCGTGCGCAGGTAGAACAGGCGCGGCTCCAGGGTCTGCAGGAATGACTTGCCACCGATCGACGTCTCGCGATCGAAGAACAGGCCGGCATCAAGGCTGCCGATCGGCAGGCTGCGGCTGGGCGAGGTATTGCCGCGCAGTTGTTCCGGGGTGGCCGTGGCCGGGTCGATGCCCTGCGAGCGCAGGATCTGGGCCTGGATGCCGTTGACGCCGTCGACCAGGCCGCGGTCCAGCTGGTAGGCCGTATAGCGGTAGGCCAGGGTCGGGGTGATGTACCAGGCCGCGCCACTGATCGGGAACGACACGTACGGCTTCACGTCCAGGCGCGAGCCACCGCTGATGCCAAGACCGGATGTCTGCTGGATGCCGTTCCGCGTGTACTGCAGATCCGTGCCCCGGTCCGGTCCGTACTTGAAGTTGACGTCGTCGTGGGTGAAGCGCACCGCTTCGGTGTAGATGCCGGTTTCCAGCCACGGCAGCACCGGCTTGTTCCAGTTGAAGAACAGGCGTGGCTCGCGGTTGTAGGGCAGGGCGCGCTCGTCGAGGGTGTAGTCGGTCAGCTGCCAGCGGTCGGCCATGATGCCGGCCGTCCAGTTCTGGCCGGTGCCGTACAGGCCGATGGTGCTCTGCAGGTTGGAGGCGGTCACGCCCACCAGGCGGTTGGCGAAGTCCTCGACATAGCGCTCGTCGCTCACCCAGGCCAGGTTGGCGCGGGCCTGCCAGTGGCTGTTCACGTTGTGGTAGCCGTCGAACATCACCCGGCCGCGGTCGCGGTCGCGCAGCTTGTCGCTGGGCATGTAGCTGGTCAGCACCTCGCCACGGCCGCCGTTGTAGAGGTAGCGGAACTCGTTGTCGAGCAGCAGGCCGCGCCGGCTCATGTAGCGCGGGGTCAGGGTGTCATCGTAGTTCGGCGCCAGATTGAAGTAGATCGGCTGCGCGTAGTCGAAACCGTTGCGGCCGGACATGCCCAGCTGCGGGAACAGCAGGCCGGTCTTGCGGCGCTCATCGATCGGGAACTTGAAGTAGGGCGCCCACAGCACCGGCACCTTGCCGATGCGCAGCACCGCGTTGCGGGCCGTGCCGAAGCCTTCGTCGTTGTCCACTTCGATCTGCGGCGCCGACAGCTTCCATACCGGCTGCGACGGGTCGCAGGTGGTGTAGGTGGAGCGGTGCATCTGGCCGACCGCGCCCTGCAGGTCGACCGACTCGGCATCGCCGTTGCCCCGGCGCGACACCAGCTGGTACTTGATGTCGGAGATCTTGTGGGTGTCGCTTTCCTGGTTGCCTTCGGCGCGCTTGGCGACCATCCGGATCGACCCGTCCTGGTAGCGGACATTGCCGTCGGCGATGTAGTTGCCGGTCTCGGTGTCGAAGCTGAGCTTGTCGGTACCGACGAATTGGTCACCGCGGCGCAGCGCCACGTTGCCCTCGTACTGCGGCACGGTGGTGGTGCCCAGCAGCTGGTCGCCTTCGATGTCGGTCGGCTGGTTCTCGCGGGCGGCCGCGGCGGCAGCCTTGTCCTGGGCCGGGACCGGGGTGGGGGCGTCTGTGAACGCGGGAATGACGTCGGTGGCCGGGCACAGGCCCCAGTTGAGCGGCTTATCATCGGCCATCGCCGGCAGGCTGATGGCGATGCTCAGAGGCAGGGGAAGCAGGCGGAGGGCTCGGCGCACGCGGTTCGGATTCGGGCGAAAACGGACGGTAGCTTGCCCCATCCCTTGCATAGGGGCAATGAAGGGCGCCGGAGCCTGCCGGTTCGGGTTCATCCGGCGGAGGCACCCGCAGAGGGGGTGATCAGGGCCTGGACATGGGCCACGCTGCACTCGGCCAGGGCCTGCAGGTCGTAGCCTCCCTCCAGCATCGAGACCACCCGGCCGGCCGCGTGACGGCGTGCCAGCGCGTGCAGTTCACGGGTGATCCAGGCGAAATCGTCGGTCTCCAGCATCAGGTCCGCCTGCGGATCACGCAGGTGGGCGTCGAAGCCGGCCGAGATCAGCAGCAGCTGCGGGCGGAAGTCGTCGATGGCCGGCAGCATCTCGTCGGCCCAGACGTTGCGGAAGCGGAAGCCGCCGCTGCCCGGCGGCAGCAGGATGTTCATCAGGTTGCCGGCACCGCGGTCGCGGCGCAGGCCGGAATTGGGAAACAGCCCAGCCTGGTGGGTGCTGTAGTACGAGACCCGGGCATCGTGCTGGAAGATGTCCTGGGTGCCATTGCCGTGGTGCACGTCGAAATCGACCACCGCGATCCGCTCCAGGCCATGGCGGTCGCGGGCATAGGCGGCGGCGATGGCGATGTTGTTCAACAGGCAGAAGCCCATCGCCGTGCTGCTGGTGGCGTGGTGGCCCGGCGGGCGCACCGCGCAGAAGGCCAGCGGGTCCTCGCCCAGCATCACCGCATCGACTGCGGCCACACCGGCACCGGCGGCGTGCACGGCGGCGCTGGCCGAGCCGGGCGAGGTCCAGGTGTCCATGTCCAGCTGGCGCAACGGCGCGGTCTGCGGCTGCAGCACGAAGTCGAGCAGGGCGCTGTCGTGGACCCGGGTCAGTTCGCCGAACTTGGCCGGCGGCGCTTCGCGCCAGTCCAGCTGGCCGGGGAAGGCCGCGTGCAGCGCGTCCAGCACATGCTGCAGGCGTTGCGGGCATTCGGGATGGCCGGGACCGGGGTCATGCAGCAGGCAGGACGGGTGGGTATAGACCAGCATCGTGCCGACTCAGCGCTGGCGCTGCTGCGGTTGCCACAGCGCTTCGCCCTCGCCATCGGCGCGGGCCAGCACCCGGGCCAGCACGAACAGCAGGTCCGACAGCCGGTTGAGGTACTGCAGCGCCTCGCTGCGCACGGCTTCGTGGCGGGCCAGGGTGACCGTTTCGCGCTCGGCGCGGCGGACGATGGTGCGGGCCAGATGGCAGCGCGCGGCGGCTTCGCCGCCGGCTGGCAGGATGAATTCCTTCAGCATCGGCAGGTCGGCGTTGTAATGGTCCAGCTGCTGTTCCAGCGCCGAAACGTCGGCGGCATGGATCGCAGCGTGGCCGGGGATGCACAGTTCGGCGCCCAGGTCGAACAGCTGGTGCTGCAGATGCACCACCAGCGCGCGCACATCCTCGGGCAGGGGAGCAGCCAGCAGCAGGCCGAGCGCGGCGTTGGCCTCGTCGACGGTGCCGAAGGACGCCACGCGGGCGTCATCCTTGGCCACGCGCTGGCCGTCGCCAAGGCCGGTACTGCCGTCGTCGCCGGTGCGGGTGTAGATGCGCGAGAGGCGATGACCCATGGCGCGGCTCAGTGGCGGATGTCGCGGCGGGCCTGCTGGAGCTTCAACACCTGCTCCACGGCCAGCTGCAGGGCGGCGGCCAGCGCCACATAGATCGCCGTGGTGCGCAGGTAGGGCCCGAACCACTGCGCGTAGTTCTGCGCCCAGCCGGCCAGGGTCGGCTCGGCCACGTTGCGGCTGGACCAGTAGAAGCCGCCCTGAGCCAGCAGGTGGCAGACCGCCACCGAGGCGACCAGCAGCAGTGCGCCCTTGGCCAGTACCGGCCAGCGCGCGCTCTGGTAGTTGCGGCCCAGCAGCATGCCGCCGGCCCACAAAGAGAAGTAGGCCGGCAGCAGCAGCCAGTAGCCCGGCGACACGCAGTAGTGCTGCCAGAAATCCAGTCCGCTGCTGCGGATCACGATCCAGTCGACCAGCACGGCGAACACCATCAGCAGCGGGAACGCCCAGCGCGTCCAGCGGGCCAGGTAGAAGCCACCGATGAAGAACACGGCCCAGGAGGCATCCGGAATGGCCGCGAAGTGGTTGACCCGGGTCGCCGCCAGCAGCAGTACGAGTACGGACAGGACGAAGGCGCGGTTGGCGGTATCGGACATGGCGGGGGCCCGGAGCGGATTCAGGTTTCATTCTAGCCCGCCGCGCAGGTTGGCGCAGGTGCCGCCCGTTCGGCGTACAGTCGGGACGAGCGCGTATCATGAACACATGAGTGAACGACATGACGTGCTGATCGTCGGTGGTGGCCTGGTCGGTGCCAGCCTGGCCATTGCCCTGGACCGCCTGGGCCGCGACGTGGGCCTGCTCGAGGCCAGCCCGGCCGGCGAGCTGCCTGCGGTGTTCGACCAGCGCAATCTCAGTTTCGCCGCTGCCACCGTCAATGCGCTGACCGCGCTGGGGGTGATGCAGAAGCTGGCGATGGCACCGGGCCCGATCCGGCGCATCCATGTCAGTCGTGCCGGCGATTTCGGCCGTGTGCAGCTCGAAGCGGCCGATTACGACCGGCCGTGGTTCGGCCAGGTGGTGGTCGCGCGCGATTTCGGCCAGGCGCTGGAAGCGCGGCTTCAGGAGCTGCCGCGCCTGCGCCGTTATCGGCCGATGCGGTTCCTGGGACTGGGCGAGGTGGTGGACGGCTACCGCCAGGTGCGGGTGGCTGACGAGGCGGGTGAACGCGTGCTGCTGGCACGTCTGGTGGTGGGGGCCGATGGCACCACCAGCGGCGTGCGTGGCGCGCTGGGCATCGAGGTCGACCGCCATGATTTCCAGCAGACCCTGTTCGTGGCCCGCGTGCGCAGCCAGCGCGCGCCGGACGGCACGGCCTGGGAGCGGTTCACCGATACCGGCCCGACTGCCCTGCTGCCGCGTGGCGATCGTCACTTCGGCACCGTGCATGGCGTAGCGCGCGACCACGCCGATGCGGTGATGGCGCTGGACGATGCGGCGTGGCTGCAACGCCTGCAGAACGCGATCGGCTGGCGTGCCGGCCGCCTGCTCGAATCCGGTCCACGCAGTGCTTATCCGCTCATCCAGGTACTGGCGCGCGCGCTGGCCGGTGAACGCACGGTACTGCTGGGCAATGCCGCGCAGACCATTCATCCGCTGGGTGCACAGGGCTTCAACCTGGGCCTGCGCGATGCGCTGACCCTGGCCGAGCTGCTGGAGGATGCGCATGAGGATGCCGGCAGTGATGCACTGCTGCAGGCCTACGCCGCGCGCCGCGAGGAAGACCGCCGGCAGACGGTGGCGTTCTCCGGTGGGCTGGCACGCCTGACCAGCAACCCGGCGCCGCTGATGCGGCCGCTGCGCAGCCTCGGCCTGGTGGCCGCGCAACGCGCGTCGGTGCAGTCGATGCTGGTCGGTGGCGCGATGGGCTTCCGTGGCGACGTGCCGCGCCTGTGCCGTGGAGAAGCCGCATGAGCCGGCGCACGCGTCTTGATGTGGCCATCGTCGGTGGTGGCGTGGTCGGTGCCGCGTGTGCGCTGGCGCTGGCCGATGCCGGCCTGTCGGTTGCGCTGGTGGAAGGCCGTGAACCGGCGCCGTGGCAGGCCGCACAGCCTGACCTGCGCGTGTTCGCCTTTGCCGCCGACAACGTGCAGCTGTTGAACCGCCTGGGCGTGTGGCCGGCGATCGCGCAGGCCCGCGCCTGGCCCTACCGGCGCATGCAGGTGTGGGACGCGGCCGGTGGCGAGGATCTGCTGTTCGACGCTGATCGTTTCGGCCGGCGCGAACTGGGCTACATCGTCGAGAACGGCCTGCTGCAGGACCGCCTGTGGGCGGCGCTGCCGGCGGCGGGCGTGCAGCTGCACTGCCCGGCACGGGTGGAAGCACTGGAGCAGGACGAGGATGGCGTGCGCCTGCGCCTGGATGACGGTCGCCGCCTGGAAGCGGCGTTGGCGGTGGCCGCCGACGGTGCCGAATCGACCCTGCGCCAGCTGGCCGGGATCGAGGTTGAAAAGCATGACTACCACCAGCGTGGCGTGGTGGCCTACGTGGACAGCGATCTTCCCAACCAGGCCACGGCCTGGCAGCGTTTCCTGCCGAGCGGTCCACTGGCGCTGCTGCCGGTGGCCGAGCGCCGCAGCTCCATCGTCTGGACCCTGCCCGAGGATGAAGCGGCTCGCGTGCTGGCGTTGGACGAGGACAGCTTCAACCGCGAACTGACCCGCGCCTTCGCTGCACGCCTGGGCGAACTGCGTCTGGCCTCGCCGCGTGCGGCGTTCCCGCTGCGCCGCCAGCTGGCCCGTCACTATGTGGCCGGCCGCGTGCTGGCGCTGGGCGATGCCGCACATGTGGTGCATCCGCTGGCCGGGCAGGGCGTGAACCTGGGGCTGCGCGATGTCGCCGCCCTGCAGCAGTGGCTGGCGCCGTCCGCCGAGCGTCGGGGCCAGCCGCGGCTGTCGCCGCAGCGCCTGCAGCGCTGGGCGCGCGAACGGCGCAGCGACAACCACATCGCCGCCTACAGCTTCGATGCGATCAACCGCCTGTTCTCCAACGACGAAATGCACCTGACCCTGGCCCGCGGTCGTGCGCTGGGCTGTGTCGGCAAATGGCCGCCGCTGGTGCAGGCGTTCTGGAAGCGCGCCGCTGGGGTGTAAGCGGAATACATGCCGCACGACGCTTCCGGCATCAGTGAACAAAAAAAGGGACGGAGGGGATCAAGTCGTTTGTGCCACAAACGACTTGATCCCCTCCGTCCCTTTTTTCAGTCGACCAGCCAACCGGCCAGGTCTGCACGATCCAGCTTGCCGCGACGCTTCACGTCCAATGCATTGAACTCATCGGCCAGTGCCGGATTTGCCTGCGCTTCCTCGCGGCTGATGAAACCATCGCCGTTCACATCCAGCGCGGCGAAGTGGATGCGGTACTGGCCAACCACGCTGCTGGGCTCCAGCGAACGCACCGTCACCTGTGCCTCGCCGGCCGGCTGTGCAATCTCGACGCTGCCGCTGACCCGACCGGCATCCAGTGGCTGCTGGCGGATCGCGCCGCCGGTGGGGCCCAGCGGCTGGCTCTGCGCCGGGGTGTGCGGCAGGTGCTGGGCCATGGCCGGTGCGGCTGACAGCAAAGTGATCAGCAGGGTGAGCGAGTGGTAGCGCATGGTTCCGTTCCCCGGTAGCGCCGGGCCATGCCCGGCGGATGCAATGGGTTCAGCGCAGCGGCGAGGCCAGCACCGTGATTTCTTCCCGATCGTGATACAGCTGCTTGGCGCGCACCACCAGCGGCTTGCCGGCCTGGTCCTGGAACAGGTCCAGGCACAAGCGGGTTTCGTCCCAGCGCTTCTTCATCGGCAGCTTCAGATTGAAGATCGCGTGCCGGCACCAGCCTTCGCGGAACCAGGTGGCCATGCGCTCGGCCACGCGCCGCGGCTGCTCGACCATGTCGCAGACCATCCAGTCCAGCGGCTGCTCCGGATGCCAATGGAAGCCATCGGCGCGCAGGTGCTCGACCAGGCCGGTGTCCAGCACGTGCTGGCGCAGCGGACCGTTGTCGATGCTCAGTACGTGCATGTGCTGGCGGGTCAGCACCCAGGTCCAGCCGCCCGGTGCGGCGCCCAGGTCGGCCGCACGCATGCCGGGCTTGGCCAGCGCTTCGCGCTCTTCCGGCGTCAGCAGGGTCAGCAGCGCTTCGTCCAGCTTCAGCGCCGAACGCGAAGGCGCTTCGGGCAGCAGCTTCAGGCGCGGGATGCCCAGCGCCCACGGCGCGCTGTCGGCCGGGTCGGCCACGCAGACGAAGGCGTGGGTACCGTCGACGAACACCACGTGCAGGCGCGGCAGGCGCGTATTGGGCTTGTCGGTCAGCTTGCCGGCCTTGCGCAGCGCCGGGCGCAGCGCGTTGCCGAAGGCGCGGGCCAGGCCGGACAGCGGCTTACCGGCATCCGAATCCGGGTGTTCCACCCACAGGTCGCCGAAGCGCGGCGCATCGGCCAGCACCTCCAGCATCGGGGTGATGCGGTCGGCCGGGTCCAGCTGCGGCAGTTCGGCCAGCACCACCAGCTTCTGCCGCGCGAAGATCAGCTCGCGCCAGCGCAGGCGCGGTGCCAGCGCAGCCGCCTCGTCGCACATGAACAGCACGTAGCCGTCATTGCGCTGGGTGCGCGCGTAGCCGGCGAAACCGGCTTCACCGGCGCGGAACTGCAGCTCGCCGGCCAGCTCGGGCTCGAAGCCCTGCCGGCACAGGCACAGCAGGCCGATGCCGGTTTCAGTAACGGGCGCCATCGCTTTCCCCATAGGCGCGCAGCACGCTGCGCGCAGCGTCGCGGTTCAAGCCCTGCACGACTTCGATGCCGCGCTTGTTGAGTTCACCCACCCAGTCCGCCGGCAGCGGGCCTTCGTCGAACGGAGTCAGTTCCTCGACGTCGGCCGAGTTGGCGCCGATCAGCAGGCGGTCGATGCCGGCCCATACGGTGGCGCCGTAGCACTGGCAGCACGGCTGCGAGCTGGTGGCCAGGGTGACCGGCGACAGCACCGCGTTCAGGCGCGGGGTCTGCAGGCGCTGCTGGGCCAGCATGTAGGCCATGTTCTCGGCGTGCGCCAGCGAGGTCGCATGCGGCATCACCCGATTCACGCCGGCGGCGATGACCTTGTCATCCGGGCCGAACACCACGGCACCGAACGGGCCGCCACTGGCGTGTTCGACGTTCAGCCGCGACAGCTCGATCGCCAGCGCGACCTTGGCTTCATCGCCCGGATATCGACGATCCAGGTCGATCTGGTCGTGGATCCAGGCGGGAAGGGTCAGGTGGACTTGCGCGTACAGCATCGCGGGGGTGCCTCGTAGTGGGATGGAGGAAAGTGCGGTTGCTTGGGAAACCGGCGCGCAGTGTAGCTGCACCGGCCTGTATCGGGTGTGGCGGCGGATCAGCCCGGTGAACCGGTACGGATCACCACGTACTGCTTGCGGAATTCCAGCCCGGCCTGCGGCCAGCTGGCCGCGTAGGCGCGCAGCAGGGGAAGGGCGCCGGCGAAGTCGTGGCCGTTGACCCGGCAATCGGCCTCGCACAGGCCATCGGCGTCGCGCGAGGCGAACAGGCGGATGGCAAGGAACTGGCGCGCCTTCAGCAGGTCGTCGAAGGCGTCCATGCTCTTGGTGAACAGACAGCAGGGGCAGGAACCGTGGTCGTCCTCGCTGCAGGTGGAGGCATCCACCTCCTGCGCGCGGTAGTGCGCCAACGGCCCCAGCACCACGGTGCGTTCGTGTTCCTCGCCGTCGTCGCTGGCCGGATAGGTCAGGCCCAGCATCGGCAGGCCCTGTGCATCTTCGGCGCCGATCGCGGTCTGCAGGGTCGCCAGATCCACCCGCACCCAGGTCTGGAAGCCGGACAGCAGCGACGCCTGCTCATCGGCACCGTTGGCGTGCTGGTACTCGAACAGGCCATCGGCGAACAGCACGGGGTGCTCGATCTCGATGACCGTGGAGGTCTGCCAGCCGCCGTTGTCGCGCGCGTGTGCCGCCATCGCATGCGGTGTCAGGCGCAGGCCGCTGTCCAGCAGCAGCGCGCCGCCGTCGACGCGACTGGCGATGCCGGCGTCCTGCAGGACCTGCTGCAGCAGCGGGAGGAGGGCGGCGGAGGTCGTGGTCATGTCAGGCCTGTGGGTGGATGGGGTGAAACATCCAGGCAGGGCCTGGGGATCTAGCGGTCGAGCGCGTCGAGTTCGGCGCGATATCGCAGCGCGTCGGGCTGCTGCTGCGGATCGTTGCCGTGGTCGCGCAGCCAGGTTTCCAGCTCGCGGCGATAGTCCGCGCGGAAACCGGCATTGCCCGGGCTGAAGTGCAGCTTGCGTGCCGCCACCTCCACGCGCTCGCGCGCAGTGGCACGGGCCTGGGCGATGCCGTGCGGGGATTCGTTGGTGAGGATGACGAAGTTGCGCGGGAAACCCGGCGTGTACTTCACCACGAATGGCTGGTCGGGCGCCGGGATGCGGATCGCGTTCTCCAGCGGCCACAGCGAGGCGGTGTTGGTGTGGAACACCACTTCCACATCGCGGCCTTCTGCAGTGCGCAGTACCGCTTCGTAGCGCCAGATGTACTGCTCGTTCATCGTCGAGCTGGTCCGCTCGGACTTCACGATCACCGCTTCACCGCGCTCGCCCACCACGTTGAGGAAGGCGGCGTTGAGAAAGTGGCCGAGGAAGATGTTGAGCATCGCCAGCGGGAACACCACGATGGCGTAGCCCGGAAAGCGCCGCCACCACGAGACCAGCCCGGCCAGCACCATCGCCGAAAAGAACGTCAGCAGCGGATGCTGCGAGATGAACCAGAGCAGGGCGGAAAGGGCGGTGATCATCGTAGGGTTCGTGCGGGCGCCTTCCCGGCGCCCGCGCAGGTCCTCAGGCCGACCAGGTGTCGCGCAGGGTCACGCTGCGGTTGAACACCGGCTTGGCCTCGGTGTGGTCGCGGCGGTCGGCCACGAAGTAGCCGGTACGCTCGAACTGGAACGACTGCTCCGGCGCGGCGCTGGCCGCGGCCGGCTCGACATAGCCGGTGACGGTGCGGCGCGATTCCGGGTTGAGGTAGTCGCGGTAGGTCTTGCCTTCCGATTCGTCGTCCGGATTGGCCACCGAGAACAGGCGGTCATACAGGCGGATCTCGGCCGGCACACCGTGCACGGCGCTGACCCAATGGATGGTGCCCTTGACCTTGCGGTTGGCGCCTTCCATGCCCGGACGCGATTCCGGATCCAGCCAGCCGCGCAGCTCGGTGATGGTGCCGTCGGCATCCTTGATCACTTCATCGCAGCGGATGATGCCGGCGCCGCGCAGGCGCACTTCGCCACCGGGGACCAGGCGCTTCCAGCCCTTCGGCGGTACTTCGGCGAAGTCCTCGCGGTCGATCCACACTTCGCGTGCGAACGGTACTTCGCGGCTGCCGAAGCTCTCGTCCTTCGGGTGGTTGCTGAAGGTCAGCTGTTCTTCGTGGCCTTCCGGCAGGTTGGTCAGCACCAGCTTGACCGGATCGATCACCGCCATGCGGCGCGGCGCGGCTCTGTCCAGGTCTTCGCGCAGCGCGCCTTCCAGCACGCTGAAGTCGATCAGCGAGTTCTGCTTGCTGATGCCCACGCGCTCGGCGAACAGGCGCATCGCCGCAGGGGTATAGCCACGGCGACGCAGGCCTTGCAGGGTCGGCATGCGCGGGTCTTCCCAGCCGTCCACCAGCTGTTCGGTGACCAGCGCCATCAGCTTGCGCTTGCTCATCACCGTGTAGTTGATGTTCAGGCGCGAGAACTCGATCTGGCGCGGCTTGGCTGCTTCGCGCGGCAGGCCGGCGTCGACCAGCGGCTGGGTCAGTGCATCGTCATGGGCGAAATCGACGTTGTCCACGCACCAGTCGTACAGCGGGCGGTGGTCTTCGAATTCCAGCGTGCACAACGAGTGGGTGATGCCCTCGATCGAATCACCCAGGGCGTGGGCGAAGTCGTACATCGGGTAGATCGGCCACGCGTTGCCGGTGTTCTGGTGCTCGACGTGCTTGATGCGGTACAGCGCCGGATCGCGCAGGTTGATGTTGCCGCTGGCCATGTCGATCTTGGCGCGCAGGGTACGCGCGCCATCCGGGAATTCACCGGCCCGCATGCGGCGGAACAGGTCGAGGTTTTCCTCGACGCTGCGGTCGCGCCACGGCGACGGGCGGCCCGGCTCGGTCAGGGTGCCGCGGTAAGCGCGCACTTCCTCGGCCGACAGGTCGCAGACATAGGCCTTGCCCTGTTCGATCAGCTTCTCGGCGGCCAGGTAATAAGTCTGGAAGTAGTCCGAGGCGTGGCGCAGCTCGTTCCAGCTGAAGCCCAGCCAGCGCACGTCGTCCTGGATCGCGGCCACGTATTCCGGATCTTCCTTGGCCGGGTTGGTGTCGTCGAAACGCAGGTTGCAGACGCCGCTGAATTCACCGGCGATGCCGAAGTTCAGGCAGATCGACTTGGCGTGGCCGATGTGCAGGTAGCCGTTCGGCTCCGGCGGGAAGCGGGTCTTGATCGCCTGGTGCTTTCCGCTGGCCAGGTCCTCGCGCACGATCTGGCGGATGAAATCGCGCTTTTCGTGGCTGTCGGCGGGGGTCTCGGGGCTGGCGGGGGTGTGCTCGGACATGAGTCGGCGAAAAGAAAGGCAGAAAGACCAACAGTCTAGCGCGTACGGGGCAGGGCTGCCCGGTAGGGCTGGCCGGCGGAATGGTCACGCGCCGTCACCACCACCATTCAGCCCCCGGGCGTATGCTGGACCCCATGTCCCATGGAGCCGCCGCATGCACATCGTGTACAAGGCCGACAACCTGTTCGACGCCCACCTGGTCAAGCACGCGCTGGAAGATGCCGGCATCCCGGCCTTCGTGTTCGGCGAGTCGCTGCTGGGTGGCATGGGCGAGCTGCCGCTGTTCGGCGTGCTGCGGGTGGGCATCCCCGACGCGGCGCGGCCGCAGGCCGAGGACATCGTGGCGGCGCTGGACTTGGGCCACGCGCCGGACGCCCCCATCTCAGATGCAGACGACATAGCCGGACTTCCGGCGTAGGAGCGCATCATGTTGGGAATTGGCCAGGGCATCCTCGGCATCGGCGCCTTCAAGCAGCGCCTGCCGCGCCCGGAAGAAGCACTGCCGGGGCGTGACCAACCGCTGCCGCTGCACAGCAACCAGCACTTCGTGAACAGCCATCCGCTGAAGGACCGTTTCGCCGGCCTGCAGCAGATCCGTTTCGCGCTGGGCTGCTTCTGGGGCGCCGAGCGCAAGTTCTGGACCGAACCGGGCGTGTACAGCACCTCGGTCGGCTATGCCGGCGGCATTACCCCGAACCCGACCTATGAAGAGGTCTGCTCGGGCCTGACCGGCCACACCGAAGTGGTGCAGGTGGTGTTCGACCCGGCGGTGGTGAGCCTGGAGCGGCTGCTTCAGCTGTTCTGGGAGAGCCACGACCCGACCCAGGGCATGCGCCAGGGCAACGACACCGGCACCCAGTACCGCTCGGCGATCCACGCCACCGACGAGGCGCAGTACAAGGCAGCGCTGGTCAGCCGCGAGGCCTACCAGGCGCAGCTGGACGCGGCTGGCTACGGCCCGATCACCACCGAGATCGTGTATCCGGCGCCTGAGTATTACTACGCCGAGGATTACCACCAGCAGTACCTGGCGAAGAACCCGAACGGTTACTGCGGGATTGGTGGCACCGGCGTGAGCTGCCCGATCGGGTTGGATGTGGAGGTGCCGCGCTGACGCGCGGTGGTCCGCCTGCGGCGGGCAGAAGCTGAAAGCAACGGCCAAAGCCAAAGCCAAAGCCAAAGCCAAAGCGGCTCTGGGTTACTGTGGGTTTGGCGGGACGGGTACAGATGGCGGGACACGCCGTGAACCCATCCCTGGGGGCTCGGCCACGGCATCCATGCCGTGGACGGTCCCGCCATCTGCACCCGTCCCGCCTTCGACAGTTTCCCGGTGACGGTGGGCAACAGCATTGGGTTACTGACGAACTAATGGAAAACAAAAAGGACGCGGCGTTCGCCGCGTCCTTTTTGTTTGGTTCTGCATTGCCCTTGTAGAGCCGAGCCATGCTCGGCTCCGAGCAAGCGAAGCGCGCGACCCGCTGTTGCTCTTCTTTCCTTCTTCCGTGGCGGGCGGCCGCAGGAAACTGTCGAAGGCAGGGTGGGTAGGCCGTGCAGGGGCGTGAGCCGCATGGATGCGGCGACCGAGCTTACAGGGACGTACTTGCAGCGTCCCCTGCACGGCCTACCCACCCTGCCAACCACATGACCCGCTCTTCGCGACCAAGCCCCCCGCCACGAGGGGCTCAGCCGTTGGCCGGAATCGTCACAGTGCCGCGCGGATGCGCTCGCGCAGCGCCTGCAGATCCTTGGCAAACGCATCGATACCGGTCGCCAGCTTCTCGGTCGCCATCGGATCGGCCGCCAGATCCGCCGCGAACTTCGCTGCATCGATCGGGGTCACCGCCACGCCGTCGGCGGCACCGGCCACCAGCTTGCGCGGCAGCTCGCCGTGGTCGGCGTCCAGCTTCTCCAGCAGGTCCGGCGAAATCGTCAGGCGGTCGCAGCCGGCCAGTGCTTCGATCTGCGCGGTCGAACGGAACGAGGCACCCATCACCACCGTCGACGAACCGCGACGCTTGAATTCGGCATACACGCCACGCACGAACTTCACGCCCGGGTCTTCGTCGATGCTGGCCGGGGTCTGGCCGTTGGCCACGTACCAATCGAGGATGCGGCCGACGAACGGCGAGATCAGGAACGCGCCGGCTTCGCTGCAGGCCAGCGCCTGGGTCGGGTTGAAGATCAGGGTCAGGTTGCAGTCGATACCCTCGGCCTGCAGGATGCGCGCGGCTTCCACGCCTTCCCAGGTCGCGGCGATCTTGATCAGGATCTTCTCGCGCGGCACGCCTGCATCAGCGTACATCTGGATGAACTGGCGGGCCTTGGCCACGGTGGCGGCGGTGTCGTAAGCCTGGTCGGCATCCACTTCGGTGGACACGCGGCCCGGCACCAGCGTGCTCAGCAGCGCGCCGACGCCGATGGTCAGGCGGTCGGCCACGGCATGCACCACGGCTTCGCGGTCGCCACTCTGCTGGCGGCCCCAGGCCAGTTCGCGTTCGATCAGCTCGGCGTAGACCGGCAGGTCCAGCGCCTTCTTCACCAGGGTCGGGTTGGTGGTGCAGTCCACCGGCTGCAGGCGCTTGATGGCGTCGTAGTCACCGGTATCGGCAACGACCACGGACAGTTCGCGCAGCTGGGACAGTTTGGACGGGGTACTCATTACGGCTCCTGGTGCAGGGGGATCGAATCGCGCGCGGTGCGCAGCGGTAATCAGGGGCGGTCGTTGTGGACCGCGGTCACGCGCAGGCGCAGCTTGCGGCCGCCGGGCGCGTTCCAGTCGATGCTCTGGCCGATCGAAAGGCCGAGCAGGGCGCTGCCGACCGGGGCCAGCACGGAAACCTTGCCTTCATCGACGTTGGCTTCGCGGGGGAAGACCAGCGTCAGGACGTGCTTCTCGCCCGAGACTTCATCTTCGCACTCCACGCGCGAATGCATCATGACGATGCCTTCGGGAATCTGGTCCGGTGCCAGCACGGTGGCACGGTTGAGTTCTTCAGCAAGCGCGAGCGCGGCAGGCGTCTGGCTCAGCGCAGGGGATTCGAGCATGGCGTCCAGGCGGTCCATGTCGAAGGTGGAAACGGTGATCGACGGCGGCAGGCCGCTGGCGGTACTCATGGTGAAGCTCCTTGGTTGAAAGCCATGCAAAAGGCGGCACCTGCTGGCGCCGCCTGTCTGTATTGTGGGGACAAATGCGGCCGGAATCGACTCCTGCCGATTCCAGGCCGGTACTGCGGGGGCTCAGCCGTTCAGCGCGGGGCCGGGCAGGGCGGCAGTGTCGCCGGCGGTGTTGACCGCCTCCAGGGTGAACAGCGCCTGCGGCAGGCGCTTGAACTGGTCGGCCAGCTCCATCAGGAAGTCGTTCATGGCCGAGCTGCGGCGCCAGATCATGGCGATGCGGCGGCTGGGACGGCCTTCGCCGGTGAAATCGAGCAGGCGGATGTTGTTCGAGCGCGGGACCGGCGGTTGCACCGACAGGCTCGGCAGCAGGGTGATGCCGACGTCGGCGGCAACCATCTGCCGCAGCGTCTCCAGGCTGGTGGCGCGGAACTCGGACTTCTCGTTGGCGCCGAACAGGCGGCAGACTTCCAGTGCCTGGTCGCGCAGGCAATGCCCGTCTTCCAGCAGCAGCAGCTTCTGCGTGGCCAGTTCCTGCACGTCCAGGTGTTCGCGACGGGCCAGCGGGTGGCGCCCGGAAACAGCCAGCAGGAACGGTTCTTCGAACAGGAACTCGGCGTGCAGCTGGTCGTCGATCACCGGCAGGGCCAGCAGCGCAGCATCGAGTTTGCCTTCGCGCAGGCGGTCGAGCAGCACATCGCTCTTTTCCTCGACCAGCAGCAGTTCCAGCTCCGGGAAGCGATCGCGGATGCGCGGGATCACATGCGGCAGCAGGTACGGGCCCAGGGTCGGGAAGATCCCCAGGCGCACCGTACCGGCTTCCGGGTCGCGGCTGCGTCGCGCCGCTTCCTTCAGCTGTTCCACTTCGGACACGATCACCCGCGCCCGCGCGGCAGCCTCCTGGCCGGCCGGGGTCAGCATCACCTTGCGCGGTGCGCGTTCCACCAGCGGCAGGCCCAGCTCTTCTTCCAGCTTGCGGATCTGCGTGGACAGCGTTGGCTGGCTGACGAAGCAGGAGGCGGCAGCCCGGCCGAAATGCTTGTGGTCGGCCAGGGCTACCAGGTACTTCAGATCACGTAGGTTCATCCTTACACCCCAGGGGTAACGGACCGGCTGACGGCTTGGTTACCCGACAGGCAGACAATGTTCCCGGTGATCTGGGAACGGTGGATCAGGCAGCTTCAGCAACGGCACCGCTGCTGCTGCTCACCGACGAGCGGATCAGGTGGTCGAACGCGCTCAGTGCGGCGGTCGAACCGGCGCCCATGGCGATGATGATCTGCTTGTAGGGTACCGTCGTGCAATCGCCAGCAGCGAACACACCCGGCAGGTTGGTCTGGCCGCGGTCGTCGATGACGACCTCGCCACGCGGCGACAGCGCCACGGTGTCCTTCAGCCACTCGGTGTTGGGCAGCAGGCCGATCTGCACGAAGATGCCTTCCAGCTCGACGCGGTGGGCGTCGCCGCCGACGCGGTCCTTGTAGACCAGGCCGCTGACACGGCTGCCGTCGCCCAGCACCTCGGTGGTCTGCGCGCTGGTCAGCACGGTGACGTTGGCCAGGCTGCGCAGCTTCTTCTGCAGTACTTCATCGGCGCGCAGGCTGGAATCGAATTCCAGCAGGGTCACATGCGACACGATGCCGGCCAGGTCGATGGCCGCTTCCACACCGGAGTTGCCGCCGCCGATCACCGCCACGCGCTTGCCCTTGAACAGCGGGCCATCGCAATGCGGGCAGTAGGCCACGCCCTTGTTGCGGTACTGGTCCTCGCCCGGCACGTTCATCTGCCGCCAGCGTGCGCCGGTGGACAGGATCACCGAACGCGACTTCAGCACCGCGCCGTTCTCCAGCTGCACCTGCACCAGGCCGTCTTCACCGGCCGGCACCAGCGCGCTGGCGCGCTGCAGGTTCATGATGTCCACCTCGTACTCGCGCACGTGCTGTTCCAGCGCCGTGGCCAGCTTCGGGCCTTCGGTCTCCTTCACCGAAATGAAGTTCTCGATCGCCATGGTGTCCAGCACCTGGCCACCGAAACGCTCGGCGGCGATGCCGGTGCGGATGCCCTTGCGTGCGGCGTAGATCGCTGCTGCCGCACCAGCCGGGCCACCGCCCACCACCAGCACGTCGAAGGCGTCCTTGGCGGCGATTTTCTCGGCATCGCGCTTGCTGGCGTTGGTGTCCAGCTTGGCCACGATCTGCTCGAGGGTCATGCGGCCCTGGTCGAAGACTTCACCGTTGAGGTACACGGTCGGCACCGACATGATCTCGCGCTTCTCGACTTCGTCCTGGAACAGGGCACCATCGATGGCCACGTGCTGGATGCGCGGGTTGAGCACGGCGGCCAGGTTCAGCGCCTGCACCACGTCCGGGCAGTTCTGGCAGGACAGCGAGAAGTAGGTTTCAAACTTGTACTCGCCTTCCAGGTTCTGCACTTGCTCGATCAGCTCGGCAGTGGCCTTGGAGGGGTGGCCGCCCACCTGCAACAGCGCCAGCACCAGCGAGGTGAACTCGTGGCCCATCGGCAGGCCGGCGAAGGTCAGGTGGATGTCCTGGCCCGGGGTGCCCAGGTCGAAGGACGGCACGCGGCCCTGGCCGTCACGCAGCACCTGCAGCGAGATCTTGTCCGACAGGCTTTCCAGGGTCTGCAGCAGTTCCAGCATTTCCTGCGACTTGGCGCCGTCGTCGGCGTGCGCGGTGATCTGGATCGGGCGGGTCACGCGCTCCAGATAGGTCTTCAGCTGCGACTGCAGGTTGGCGTCCAACATCGGGTCATCTCCTGGCTTCAGGCAAACAGGGGGCGTGGCACCGCTGTAGAAGGTAGCGGACCAGCAGGGGGTAGGGGTGAACCCAAGACAGCGACCGTGGAAGGGGCTGGCTGGCCAAGGCTGGCGCGCGTTGGCTGTCTTGGGTTCACCCCCACGCCGGCGGGGGGACCGGCACGGGGATGAAAGGCGCGCCGTGGCGTGGGGCCACGGCAGGCCGGTACTGCGTTAGATCTTGCCGACCAGGTCCAGCGACGGGGTCAGGGTCTTCTCGCCTTCCTTCCACTTGGCCGGGCAGACCTGGTTCGGGTTGGCGGCGGTGAACTGGGCAGCCTTCAGCTTGCGCAGGGTCTCGGACACGTCACGGGCGATCTCGTTGGAGTGGATCTCCAGGGTCTTGATCACGCCTTCCGGGTTGATGATGAAGGTGCCGCGCAGGGCCAGGCCTTCTTCTTCAATGTGCACACCGAAGGCACGGGTCAGCTTGTGGGTCGGGTCGCCGACCAGCGGGAACTGGGCCTTGCCGACGGCCGGCGAGGTTTCGTGCCACACCTTGTGCGAGAAGTGGGTGTCGGTGGTGACGATGTAGACCTCGGCGCCGGCCTTCTTGAACTCGGCGTAATGGTCAGCCGCGTCCTCGATCTCGGTCGGGCAGTTGAAGGTGAAGGCGGCCGGCATGAAGATCAGGACGGACCACTGGCCCTTCAGGCTGGCGTCGGAAACCTTGATGAACTCGCCATTGTGGTAAGCGTTGGCTTCGAACGGCTGGATCTGGGTGTTGATCAGGGACATCGTTTTTCCTCTGGTGAAGGGGAGTGGGTGAATCGACAGGAGCTAGGTTACCGACTCGCTGGCGATAAGAACAATCCATTGATTGCATCTATTTGATAGATGGAGTCTATCAAAAGGCCATGAGCCAGCACTGAACCATGCCGCTCCCATCCTGCAACTGCTTGTGTGACAAGGAAAATCGCCCGGGATGTGTGAAGAGGGCTGATAGCCCCTCCTTATACCCTCTGGCGAAACCTGAACGGATTCCAGCTTTTTGTAGCGTCGAGCCATGCTCGACGGTGGACCTGTAGAGCCGAGCCTACGCTCGACTGTTCCAGAAGTAGCCGAGCATGGGCTCGGCTCTACAATTGAGGCATGTCTTCCCAAACCGAACCCACCCTGCGCCAGATCGTGGCCGAGGCCAGCGCCCGCCTGGGCGGCATCGACGCCCGCCACGAGGCCGAACTGCTGCTGTTGCACGTACTGGAGCGCCCGCGCAGCTGGTTGTTCGCGCACGCCACCGACCCGCTGCCGTCCACCGATCAGGCCACCTTCGAAGCACTGCTGGCCCGCCGCGTGGCCGGTGAGCCGGTGGCCTACCTGACCGGCCGCCGCGGTTTCTGGACGCTGGACCTGGAGGTCGACCCAGCCACGCTGATTCCGCGCCCGGAAACCGAGCTGCTGGTGGAACTGGCGCTCGAGCGCCTGCCGGCCAATCGCGACCTGCAGGTGGCCGACCTCGGCACCGGCAGCGGTGCGATCGCCCTGGCGCTGGCCAGCGAGCGGCCGCAGGCGCAGGTGCTGGCCACCGATGCCAGCCCGGGCGCGCTGGCCGTGGCCAAGCGCAACGCCGCGCGCCATGAACTGCGCAACGTGCGCTTCGCCGAGGGCGGGCACGACTGGTATGCGCCGCTGCAGGGCGCGCGTTTTGACCTGATTGCCAGCAACCCACCGTACATCGCCAGCGACGACCCGCACCTGGAACAGGGTGACCTGCGCTTCGAACCGGCCACCGCGCTGGCCTCGGGTCCGGATGGCCTGGATGACATCCGCCGCATCGTCGACGGTGGCCAGGCCCACCTGCTGCCTGATGGTTGGCTGCTGATCGAGCACGGTTGGGACCAGGGCGAGGCGATCCGCGCGCTGTTCGACGCGGCGGGTTTTGTCGAGGTGCAGACCGTGCAGGACCTGGAGCAGCGCGACCGCATCACCCTGGGCCGGCGTCCGGCCTAGAATGGAGGTTCTCCTGCCCCGGCAGGGCATCACCCTGGAGCTGCACGCATGCGTACGCTGTACCCCGCCATCACCCCCTACGACGTCGGCACCCTGAAGGTCGACGATCGCCACACCCTGTACTTCGAACAGTGCGGCAACCCGGACGGCAAGCCGGTGGTGATGCTGCACGGTGGCCCGGGCGGCGGCTGCAGCGACAAGATGCGCCAGTTCCACGACCCGTCCAAGTACCGCATCATCCTGTTCGACCAGCGCGGTGCCGGCCGTTCCACCCCGCACGCGGATCTGGTGGACAACACCACCTGGGACCTCGTTGCCGATATCGAGAAGCTGCGCGAACACCTCAAGGTCGATCGCTGGCAGGTGTTCGGTGGCAGCTGGGGCTCGACCCTGGCCCTGGCCTACGCCGAAACCCACCCGCAGCGTGTGACCGAACTGGTCCTGCGCGGCATCTTCATGCTGCGTCGCTGGGAGCTGGAATGGTTCTACCAGGAAGGCGCCAACCGCCTGTTCCCGGATGCGTGGGAGCACTACCTGAAGCCGATTCCGTCGGTGGAGCGTCATGACCTGATCTCGGCCTTCCACCGCCGCCTGACCAGCGACGACGAAACCACCCGCCTGGAAGCGGCCAAGGCGTGGGCGGTGTGGGAAGGCGCGACCAGCTTCCTGCATGTCGATGATGACTTCATCAACAGCCACGAAGACCCGCATTTCGCGCTGGCGTTTGCCCGCATCGAGAACCACTACTTCGTCAACGGCGGCTTCTTCGAAGTGGAAGACCAGCTGCTGCGCGACGCGCACCGCATCGCCGATATTCCGGGCGTGATCGTGCACGGCCGCTACGACGTGGTCTGCCCGCTGGCCAACGCCTGGGACCTGACCAAGGTATGGCCGAAGGCGAAGCTGGAAATCACCCCGGCCTCGGGTCATTCGGCGTTCGAAGCCGAGAACGTGGATGCGCTGGTACGCGCCACCGATAGCTTTGCCTGATCGGTAGTGCCGGCCGCTGGCCGGCAACCGGGAAAGGGTTGGATCGCGCAGACGCCGGCCAGCGGCCGGCGCTACCAGTCCCCGGCCAACAACGCGTCGGCCAGCACCTGAAGCTTCGGCGAATGCTGGCGCGACGGCGGGTAGATCAACGACAGTTCGCGGCTGCGGCCCTCGAAGGGCTGCAGCACGCGCTGCAGGCGGCCGTCGGCCAACGCATCGGCCACCGCGAAATCCATCACCTGCACGATGCCGATACCGGCGATGGCCGCTTCCACCAGCGGATCGCCGCTGTCGAACACCATCCGCGTCGGTGGTGTGACCTCACGCAGTTGCCCGTCCTGCAGAAACTGCCAGTCCACCAGCCGGCCACTGCGCAGGTTGCGCACCGCCAGGCAGGCGTGATCCTGCAGCGAGGCTACATCGCCCGGTGCGCCACAGCGGGCCAGATAGGCGGGGCTGGCCACCGTCACCCAGCGCAGCGGCCGCAAGGGCCGCGCGACGATGCGCTGATCGGCGATGACGCCGGTGCGCAGCGCGGCATCGAAACCTTCTTCAACCAGATCGACCAGGCGGTCGCTGAGCACGGCTTCCACCTGCAGCTGCGGATGCTGTTGCAGCAACGGCGCCAGCATCGGCACCAGCACCTTGCGCCCGAACATCGACGGCGCACTGATCTTCAACGTGCCCGAGGGCGTGCACGGGCGGTCGGCCAGTTGCCGCTCGGCATCGTCCAGGCCGGCCAGCAGGGGGGCCACCTGTTCCACGAACTGGCGGCCATCCGGGGTCAGCGCCACGTTGCGGGTATTCCGCTGCAGCAGCTTCACCCCCAGCGTGGCCTCCAGCCGGCCGATCGCGCGGGACAGGCCGGACTGGCTCAGGCCGAGCTGGCCGGCGGCCACCGTGAAGCTGCGTGCTTCGGCGACCTGCACCAGCATGCGCACCGCATTGAGGTCCATCGAGGCTGCATTCATGCTGAAAATCATGACAGATATGGGCGGCAGGGGGTTTATTGAGTTGTCCGCATCAATGAGACTGCGCTCCCCCCACCGCTCCAACCCGCCGATGCCTCCCCTCAAATACCCGCGCTGGGCGCTGACCCTGCTGGCCACCGCGCAGCTGATCATCGCCCTGGACGCCACCATCATCTTCGTCGCCCTGCACGACATGGGCCGCGCGCTGCAGATCAATGCGCAGCAGCTGCAATGGGTGGTCAGTGCCTACACCGTCGCCTTCGGCGGCAGCCTGCTGCTGGGGGGCCGTGCCGCCGACCTGGTCGGCCGCCGCCGTTTCTACCGGCTGGGCATGCTGCTGTTCGCACTGGCCTCGCTGCTTGGTGCGCTGGCGCCGAGTGCGACCCTGCTGATCATCGCGCGTGCCGCACAGGGCGTCGGTGCGGCGCTGCTGTTCCCGGCTACGCTGGCATTGATCAACACGCTGTACGCCGAAGGCCCGGTGCGCAACCGCGCGCTGGCGATCTGGAGCATGGCCAGCGCTGTCGGCCTGGCGCTGGGCACGCTTCTGGGTGGCGTATTGACCCAGGCATTCGGCTGGCCGGCGGTGCTGGCGGTGATCGTGCCGTTGGCCACCGCCTGCGCCGTCGCCGCCGGTGCTTGGCTGCCGGCCGATGGTCCCCGAGTGCAGGGGCGCTCGTTCGACCTGGCCGGCTGCCTCACCGTCACCGCCGGCGGCAGCCTGCTGGTTACCACCCTGGTGCAAGGGCCGGAGTGGGGCTGGACGGCGCCGGCCACGCTCATCTGCCTGCTGCTTTCAGCGGTACTGCTGACCGTGTTCGTGCAGATTGAGAAGCGCAGCCGTGATCCGCTGATGCAGTTTTCGCTGCTGCGCCTGCCCGGCCTGCGCGCGGCACTGGGCCTGACCTTTGCCTTCATGAGCAGCTACGGCGTGCAGTACTACTTCCTGGCGCTGTACTTCCAGGATGGCTATGGCTGGAGCCCGCTGCAGGCTGGCATGGCGTTCCTGCTGCCGACGCTGGTGTGCACCTTCGGCATCCGTATTGCCGAACGCATGCTGCGGCGCCGTTCGCCACGGCAGGTGCTGGCCCGGGGCTTCGCCGCCGGTGCCATCGGCATCGCCGCGGTGGCGCTGGCAATGCCGCATGGCGCCGGCTACTGGCCGCTGCTGCCGGGCATCGTGGTGCTCAGCATCGGCCAGGGCATGAGCTGGACGGCGATGTGGATCGTGGCCGGGCAGGGGGTGCCGGGACCGCAGCAAGGTGTCGCGTCCGGCATGGCGGCCACCGCCCAGCAGATCGGCGGCGCCTTGGGATTGGCGGTACTGGTGATGATCGCCAACGCCGCGCGCGGCACGCAGGCAGCAACCAGTCCCGATGCCCTGCAGGGCATGGTCAATGCACAGTACGGCGCCGCGCTGTTCGCCGCGCTCGGCGTGGTGATCGCGCTGGGCCTACGCCCGGCGCCGGTAGACTCGGCAGCGACCGCCTGCCTGAGCACCGACGCATGATCGAACTGCTGGACCTGCGACAGACCCTGCATGCCTTCGCCGCCTGCAACGATGATGATGAGGTGTGGAACGCCTTCGGCTGGGTGATGGCCAGCGACGAGGACCTGCTGGCGGCACGGCTGTGGTTGCCGTCATCCAGTGATGAAGCGCTGGATGACGATGGCGAGCGATCGGCCGCTTCGGCAGCGATGGGGCTGTTCCCGTATCTGGAACCGGCTACGTTTGCCGACGTGCTGGATGTGCAGAAGCGGCAACGCCCGCTGTCGTCGCTGCAGGACTACGCACAGGCGCTGGCGTACTACGCCGAGTACGACGCGTTCCAGCAGGTCGAGGGTATCGACGAGGCCCTGGGCGAAGCGGAAGCTGCGGAACAGGCGGCTGCACGCGAGGCGGGTGTGGGCACAGGCATCTTCGCGTCCTTCGATATGGCATTGAACGCGTGCCCGGAGGCGCAGATCAAAGCGGCGGCGCAGCGCGTGGCGCGCCTTCTGGAGATCCCGGTGGGCGAGGCGTTGGCGTGCTGCCGCGCGTTGCCGCTGGTGCTGGGTAAAGCGCTGGATCGTCGCCGCGCGCAGGCGTTCAAGGATGATTTCACCGCCGTCGGCGCAACGCTGCAGGTTCAGGGTTTCAAACCGTTCCCGTGGATGGACGCGCCTACGCTGCGGTAGCGCCGGGCCATGCCCGGCGGCATTCCGTTGCGCCGCCGCGATGCGGCTCGCCGGGCGTGGCCCGGCGCTACCGAGCTTCGGTCGGGTGGATGACGTTCAATCGAACGCCAGCAACTGCGGCTGCAACGCGTTGAAGATCCGCGCCAGCCGCTCCGCCCACGCCTGCTGCCCGGCCACATCGGCAATCAGGTCCTGGCGGATTTCCAGTTCCACGTGTACCAGCCCACGGCCTTCGCCATGCACCGGCACCGCGTAGTCGCTGGTACTGCTGACCGAATACGGTTCGTTGTCACCCACCACCAGGTCGCCTTCGTCGCGTAGTGCCTGCAGCAGGGCATGGGCAAAGCGCGTGTCCTGGTGGTACAGCACGCCAGCATGCCACGGCCGCTGCGCGCCGTTCATCGCCGGGGTGAAGCTGTGCATCATCACCAGCAGCGTGGGGCGGCCGGCATCACGGCGTGCATCAAGCTCGGCGTCGATGCGCGCATGGTAGGGCGCATGGATCGCATCGATACGCTGCTGCCGCTGCGCCGCCGACAACCCGGCATTGCCCGGCACCACGGTGTGGTCGCTCACTTCCGGAATCAGCGTCGGCGAGGCCAGCGGACGGTTGCAGTCGATCAGCAGGCGCGAATAGGTCTGTTCGATCGCCCAGGCGTCCAGCCGTTCGGCCAGTGCGCGGGTGGTGCCGGCAATGCCGATGTCCCAGCCGATATGGCGGTCCAGCTCGGCCTGCGCCAGGCCAAGGCCTTCCAATGCTCGCGGCACCTGCTGGCCGGCGTGGTCGGCCAGCAGCAGGTACGGCGACGCGCCCTGCGCCCGGTGGATCGCGTAGATTGCCGGATCATCGGCGCCCAGCAGCGCCGGCAGCGCATGCAGGTCGGCGTCAGCCACGCGGGCGTCCGTCCAGGTGATGCTCGATCATCCACAGCCCGGCCCAGAGCTTGGCGTCCAGCTCGTAGCCTTCGCCCATCTTCTGTACCAGCCAGGCCGCAGCCTCACTGCGCGGAATCTCGTGCACGGTGATGTCCTCGCTGTCATCGCCGCCGCCTTCGCCGATCCGGCGCAGGCCGGTAGCGCGCACGAAGGCGATCTTCTCGCTGCTGGCGCCGGAAGATGTCGGGCCGATCATCAGCACTTCGGCGTGGTCGGCGGTCCAGCCGGTTTCTTCTTCCAGCTCGCGAACGGCCGAAACTTCGATTGATTCGCCGGCGTGGATGTCGCCGACCAGGCCGGCCGGCATCTCGATGGTGGGGGCCTGCAGCGGCACGCGGAACTGCTCGACGAACAGCACTTTGTCCTCGGGGGTGACGGCGATGATGATCGCTGCCAGGCCGCCGGCATGGGTGCGTTCGCTGTACTCCCAGGTGCCGCGCACCAGCATGCGCTGGTACTTGCCTTCATAGACGACACGCGGGGCTTCGGTGTTGCGCTGGCTCATGCGGGCTCGCTGTGGGTGGGAAGAATGTCGGGTACGCCGGCGGCATCGAACAGCCGACGGCGGGTCATCGGGCCGAAGCGCAGGGCCTGGCACAGGCCACCGAGCAGCTCCGGGTCGGCCGCCTGGCGCAGCAGGCCGGGCTGGCTGCCTTCCAGAGGTGCGTCCAGCGCGATGGTGGTCAGCTGGCGCCAGAGCAGGGCGTGCTCGCGCTGTTCGCGCAGGCGCACGGCCATCTGCGCGGCACCGCGCAGGCGCAGGAACGGCACTTCGTCCAGGCGTTCGTACAGCGCATCCATGCTGCCGAAATGGGCCAGCAGCACGGCGGCGGACTTGCTGCCGACACCACTGACGCCGGGAATGTTGTCCACCGCATCGCCGCACAGTGCCAGGTAGTCGGCAATCTGGTGAGCGTGCACGCCGTGCCGTGCCTTCACCCCGGCCACGTCCCAGCGCTGGTTGCGTGCGTAGTCCCACTGCTCGTCGTGATCCAGCAGCAGCTGCGAGAGGTCCTTGTCGGCGGAAATGATCACCCCGCGGTGGCTGCCACGGTGGACGTGCAGCGCGCTGCCGATCAGGTCATCGGCCTCGTATTCGTGGTGGGCCAGCACTGCAAGGCCCAACGCCGCGCACAGCGCCTTGCAGTGCACGAACTGGCGCTTGAGCGCCTCCGGCGCCGGGTCGCGGTTGGCCTTGTAGGCCGGATACAGGCGGTGGCGGAAGCCACTGTCCAGTGCTTCGTCGAAGGCGATGGCGATGTGCCGCGGGCGCTCGCGCTCGAGCAGGTCCAGCAGGAAGCGGGCGAAGCCGTGCACCGCGTTGGTCGGCCAGCCCTGCGCGTCCTGGAACTGGTCCGGCAGCGAGTGCCAGGCGCGGAACACGTAGATGCTGGCGTCGACCAGGTACAGCGAGGGCGGCGCTGCCGGCAGGCTCATGCTGGCGGCGTCCAGTCACGCAGCAGGGCCGCCGGATCGGGGCGCTCGCGTTCGGGGACGGCGGCCTTCGGCGTGCCGATATGGATGAAACCGGCGATGCCTTCGCCCTCGGACAGCCCCAGATAGGCCTGCACGGCCGGGTCGAAGGCCATCCATGCGGTCAGCCACTGCGCACCGAAGCCCAGCGCCTGCGCGGCCTGCAGCAGGGCGAAGCAGACGCAGCCGGCGGTCATCAGCTGTTCCTGTTCGGGCACTTTCGGGTCCGGACGCGGACTGGCCACCACCACGATCACCAGCGGCGCATGGCTGAAACGCTGGCGGTCCTTTTCGAATACCGCCTCACCGGCATGCGGGTCGCGCTGGCGGCTGCGCTCGGCCAGGAAGTCGCCCAGAGTGTGACGTGCATCGCCGGCGATTTTCAGGAAGCGGAACGGTACGCGCTTGCCGTGGTCGGGCACGCGCACGGCCGAGGCCAGCATGCGCTGCAGGGTGGCCGGATCCGGTCCGGGCTCGCCCAGTTGCCGCAAGGGCACCGAGCGGCGGGCATCCAGGGCAAGCAGGGCAGCGGGGTCGGGCATGGAATCTGAACCGGTCATCACGGGTGTTTGATTATAGTCGGGGTGGTCAATGACGCCGTCTGTGTCGCGTCTCGCCCCTGAATATCAAACTGTGATGAACATCATGCCACTGGCGGGAAAGGGACGACCGCTTCCTCTCGCCTCGTGGGCCTCGCACGGCTTACGATATCTATCTTGCCGGGCCGCCGGTCATGAGGTTTGAAGTGAGGACTGTTTCACTGTCCGTGACGGGCTGGCCG
The DNA here is from genome assembly GCF_029840555.1 of Stenotrophomonas sp. GD03877. NCBI lineage: Bacteria > Pseudomonadati > Pseudomonadota > Gammaproteobacteria > Lysobacterales > Lysobacteraceae > Stenotrophomonas > Stenotrophomonas sp. GD03877. The sequence continues at coordinate 193,463 of NZ_JAOCCT010000001.1, forward strand.
GCCTACCATCGACGTACCGGTACATGGGGTGTGCCGGTCGTCGCGATGTCCATGCTGTCTGTCGTATCAGAGAAGGTGGGGAGCCTTCCCGAATGATGAGCGCGCCCACACCGATGGGATCGCCGGGCCGTGACCCGGTCCAGCTTCAGCGTGCCCGGGACATGGTCCTGCCGGCGCTGTGCCAGGCTTTCGGGGCCGCACTGGCGCGTTTCGACGATGCACTGTTCGACCGGGCCGGCAATGCAGGCTCGTCGCAGCTGCTGTTCCTGGATGCGATGCGCGAGCTGCGCCGCCGCCGTGAGGACATCGCCGCCGCCTTTGCCGGCCACCTGCAGCGGGCCTGGGATGCACTGGCCAGTGGCGAGCCGCTGTCGGCCGAAGCCACCCTGTCCGGACCGGCCGAGGATGGCCTGAGCCTGCTGGCTGAACATGTACTGGAGTCGCGGCTGGCGGTGCGCAATTTCGCCACCGTGCTGCTGCGCGACTTCAAGCCGGCGCTGGCGCGGCTGGACCGGCGCCTGGGCCGCTTGATCGGCGGCGCCGAGCTGGATGCCGACCACAATCCGGTCAGCCCCGAGCACCTGGGTGTGGCCATCCATGAGGCCTTTGCCGGCTGCGAGCTGGCGCCGGAAGTGCACCTGGTGCTGATCAAGCTGTGCGAACGCGACCTGCGCGCGCCGGTGGGCCGCATCTACGAGAAGCTGGACGAGCAGCTGGCCGCCGCTGGCGTGATGTCGCAGATGGGGGCGCCGCGGCGTCCGCTGTCGGCCGCGCCCGACCCGCGCATGGCGCCGGGGGCGGACGATCTGGTCGAGCCGCGCCACGCGGCGGGCTTCGAATCCGAATTCAGCGATGATGAACAGGCCGCGCCAGCCTGGGCGCAGCGGTTCGCCGCGCGCTGGTCCGAGCGCCGTGGCCACATGCAGCAGCACCTCGGGGGCGAGGATGCCGGCAGCGGCGAGGCGTATGCCGGCCAGCAGGGGATGTTGCTGGAGGCCCTGCATGAGCTGCTGCAGCAGACCCGCCACGTTCGCGAGGACGCCACCTCGGCCGCGCAGGTCGCGGTTGGCCAGCACCGCCCGTTGAGCCAGCGCGAGATGATGTCGGTGCTGTCGCTGCTGCAGGCCACGCCCAGTGCGACGCTGCGTGCGGCCATCGGCGAGGACGGCGAATCGTTGGCGCAGCGATTGAAGAGTGAAGTGCTGTCCAGCGCCACCCGTCTTGGCGTCGATCCCGGCCAGACCCGGCTGGACCCGCAGGACGAGGATGCGATTGATCTGGTCGGCATGCTGTTCGACGTGATGCTGGACGAACGCGAGCTGGAAGGCCGCTCACGCGAGTTGATCGGCCGCCTGGTGGTGCCCTTCGTCAAGGTGGCGATGCTCGACCGCCGCATGTTCGTGCAGAAGACCCACCCGGCACGCAAGCTGCTCAACTCGCTGGCCGAAGCCTGCGAAGGCAATACCGGCGAAAGCCAGGCCGAGCGCATGCTGATGGCCAAGGTCGAGGAGATCATCGAACGGCTGGTGGCCGAGTTCAACGAGAACCTGGCGATCTTCCTGACCCTGGAAGAAGAATTCCGCGAGTTCCTCGTGCAGCATCGCCGCCGCGTGGAAATCGCCGAGCGTCGCGCCGCCGAAACGCAGCGCGGCCAGGAAAAGCTGGAAATGGCCCGCAGCCGTGCCGGTGCCGAACTGGACCGCCGCATCGGCGATGCCACCCTGCCGCCGGCCATCGCCGAGTTCCTGCGCCAGCCGTGGCAGCACCACCTGACCCTGGCGCTGCTGCGCGAGGGCGAGGAGGGCGCGTCGGTGGCCGAGGCACTGAGCCTGGCTGACGGCCTGCTGGAGGAAGTGGCCGAGGCCCGCCGCCAGATCGTCGGCAAGCCGTGGCTGCAGGCCTGGCAGCCGGTGCTGGCCAAGGTATTTGCCAGTGTCGGCGTGCACGGCGATGCCGCCACCGGTGCCATCGACGCCTTGCATGACACCCTGCAGGGCATTGCTGAATCGCGCCCGGAACTGCAGCGCGCGCTGCCGGAACTGCCGCAGGTTGCCTTGCCGGCGCCGCCGGTGGCTGAATCGCCCGCGGTCGAGCTGGGCGGGCAGATCGACGCCGACGATTTCGACAACGCCGACGCCGACCGCTTCCGCCGCATGGAAATCGGCAACTGGCTGGACTTCGTCGACAAGGACGGCAAGGTGCAGGCCGGCAAGCTGTCCTGGGTCAGCCCGATCTCCTCGCGCCTGCTGTTCGTCAACCGCCGCGGCGTGCGCTTCTGCGTGGCCTCGCCGGAGGAACTGGCGGTGATGGTGCGGCTGGGCCGGCTGCGCGCCCACGTCGACGATGGCGCCTTCGACAGCGCGATGCAGGGCGTGATCGATCGGCTGGACCCAGGCAGCGCCACCCTGCACTGAGCGGTGGCTGCCTGCTAGGATCGGGAAAACTCACCGATCAGCGGGGACCTGCATGGCCGTGGCGTTGCTGGGGATCAAGGAGACCGCGCCGGGCGAACGGCGCGTGGCGTTGACGCCGGAAACCGCGCGCAAGCTCGGTGCCCTCGGCATTACCGTCTGGTACGAGGCCGGCGCCGGCTTGGCCGCAGGCTTCACCGATGCGGCCTATGACGATGCCGGCGCACGTGTGTTCGACGCGGGCCGTTGGGGCGAGATCGATATCCTGCTGTGCGTGCAGGCGCCGCCGGCGTTGGTCCTGGAGCAGCTCAAGCCCGCTGCCAGCGTGGTTGGCCTGCTGGCCCCGGCCAGTGATCCGGCGCTTGCGGCATTGGCCGCTGGCGACCGCCTGCAGCTGTTCCCGCTGCAGCAGCTGCCGCGCACCACCCGCGCGCAGGCGATGGACGTGCTCAGTTCGCAGGCCGGCATGGCCGGCTACAAGGCGGCGCTGATCGCGGCCGAACGCGCGCCCCGTTTCTTCCCGATGCTGACCACTGCTGCCGGCACCGTGCGACCGGCCAAGGTGCTGGTGATCGGTGCGGGCGTGGCGGGCCTGCAGGCCATTGCCACTGCCCGGCGTCTTGGTGCGCAGGTGGAAGGCTTCGACGTGCGCCCGGAAACCCGCGAGCAGATCCAGTCGCTGGGCGCGCGCTTTCTCGACCTCGGGGTGAGCGCGGCGGGCGAGGGCGGTTACGCGCGCGCGTTGACCGATGAAGAGCGTGCCGAGCAGCAGCGCCGCCTGGCCGACCACCTGCGTGGTGTGGATGTGGTGATCTGCACCGCTGCGGTACCGGGGCGACCGGCGCCGACGATCGTGACTGCCGCAATGGTGGAAGGCATGGCCACCGGCAGCGTGATCGTGGATCTGGCGGCGGAGAGCGGCGGCAACTGCGCACTGACCCAGCCGGGGCAGTGCATCGAGCATCGGGGCGTGACCATCGATGGCCCGCTGGGCCTGGCCAGCCGCGGTGCAACGCAGGCCAGCGAGATGTATGCGCGCAACCTGCTCAACTTCGTCGCGCTGTTCGTGCGCGAAGGCCAGCTCGGTTTCGACTGGGACGACGAGCTGCTGGCGAAGACGCGCTGGCAGGCGTGAGTCGGTAGCGCCGGGCCATGCCCGGCGAGCGCAGCGGTATGCGGAAATCCGCCGGGCATGGCCCGGCGCTACCGAAGCGGAGGCGTTACCGCGGCTTCGCCGGCGGCGGGTTCTCGCGCACCCAGTCCTTGCGTTGTTCCGGCGTCATCTGCGACCAGCGCTCGCGCAGTGCGTCGCGCTGCGCGGGCGGCAGATCCCGCATCTGGCCGAACAGGGCCCGGGCCTGCTCACGCTGTTCCGGGCTCATGTGCTCGAAGCGGCGCAGGCCACGTCGGGCCTTGTCGCGTTCCTCAGGGCTCATCGACTGCCAGCGCTGGCCATGCGAGAGCATGCGCTGGCGCTGGCCGGCATCGGCGCTGTTCCAGCGGTCGCGCAGCGGTGCCAGCAGGGATTCCCGCTGTGCTTCACTCAACTGTTCCCAAGCCGGCAGCGGCGCGGGGCGTGCGGCAGGGGCGGGCGCGGCGCTCTGCGCCAGTGCCGGGAGGGCCGGCAGCAGCGACAAGGTCAGCAGCAGCGGCAGGAGATTGAATCGGGGCATGGTTCACTCCATCGCCAGGTCGGTATCGCCCAGCCACAGGTACAGATCGGGATTTTCGTCGTAGAGCGCGCTGTTGTCTTCCACCGAGGCAAGCACAGGTGCCGGCGCAGAGCCCGTCAGCGTGCCATGGCCGCTGAACTGCAGGCCGATACCCAGTGCCACCACCAGCGAACAGGCACTGGCCAGCCACCAGCGCCAGCGCCCGCGATGGGTGGCCGTGGCGCCGTGGCGAGCCTGGCGCAGCCGGGCCAGCGTTGCCGGCGACAGCGCGTGCAGCGACTGTGCGTGCAGGCTGCGCAGGGTGTCATCGGAAGGCAGGGAGCGGTTCACGGGTGGATCTCCAGGTAATCCTGCAGCGCCTGGCGGGCGCGTGCCAGATGGGTTTTTACCGCGCCTTCGCTGCAGCCCATGGCGCGGGCGGTGGTGGCCCCGTCCAGGTCCTGCAGCACGCGCAGGGTGAAGGCTTCGCGCTGGCGGGCGGGCAGGCGGCGCAACGCGTCCACCAGCTGCTGGTACTGCTGGCGCTGTTCATGCGCCTGTGCCGGGTCCGGGCCGGGATCGGCCCAATCGATCTCGCTGCCTTCCGCGTCCTGGTTGTCGCGCCAGAATGGCAGGCGGAAGCGGCGCCGGCGCTGCACGTCGATCACGCGCCGGCGCAGGATGCTCCAGAACAGCGGCGCCCATTCGGCCGCCGGCTTGTCGGCGTAGTCCAGCATGCGCAGCAGCGCGTCCTGCACCGCGTCCATGGCGTCTTCGCGCTGGCGCAGGCCAGCCTCGGCGAAGCGGAACGCACGCGGGCCAACGCTGGCCAGGAACGCTTCCAGCGACGCCGGCAGGGCATCGGTCTCGGCGCTCGGGGGAACGGGGCTGCTCACCAGCACAGGGTACGGTTCCTCACTCGGGGTCACCATCGACAACGCGTGAGCGCGGCTTCGGTTGACGCCGGGCGCGCACCGGGTTCAGCCCGTGGTTATGATGGGACGACGAAGACAGAGCAGGAGCGTTGCCAGTGAGTGACGGGTTCGTAGCGCTGTACATCTTCATGCTGGCAGCCATCGCCGGCCACGTGATCATTTCGCGGGTGCCGGTGATCCTGCATACCCCGCTGATGTCGGGCTCCAACTTCATCCACGGCATCGTGCTGATCGGTGCGATGGTGGTGCTGGGGCACGCGCAGACACCGCTGGAGAAAGCCCTGAGCTTCCTCGCCGTGGTGCTCGGTGCCGGCAACGCTGCCGGTGGCTACGTGGTCACCGCACGCATGCTGGAAATGTTCAAGCCGAGCGCGCCCAAGGGCGGCAAGGACGAGCCGAAGGAGCCGCAGGCTTGAACATCAGCACCGTCGAACTGCTCGATTGGCTGGTCAAGGCCAGCTACCTCGTCGCCGCCACGCTGTTCCTGCTGGGCCTGCAGCGCATGGCCTCGCCGCTGACTGCGCGCAGCGGCATCCGCTGGGCCGGGCTGGGCATGCTGCTGGCCACGGTGGCGACGTTCTTCCTGCCCGAACTGCACAACGTGGCGCTGATCCTGGTGGCGCTGCTGCTCGGCGCGGGCCTGGCCTGGTGGTCGGCCGGCAAGGTTGCCATCACCGACATGCCGCAGATGGTGGCGCTGTACAACGGCATGGGCGGTGGCTCGGCGGCGGCGGTCGGTGCAGTGGAACTGCTGCGCTACGCCTTCCTGGCCAACCGCGATACCAGCCACTGGAGCGCGCAGGCGCTGGCCGACCTGGCCGCACGGCAGCCGTCGGGCATGGTGCTGCTGCTGGCGGTGGTCGGCGCGGCCATCGGTGCGGTGTCGCTGTCCGGCTCGGTGATCGCCTGGGCCAAGCTGGATGGGCGCCTGGACAAGCGCGTGACCTGGCCCGGCCAGCAGGTGATGAACCTGCTGGTGGCACTGGCGGTGGTGGTGCTGGCGATCATCGCCGCGAGCACGCTCCACACCTGGGCGATCGTCGCCTTCTTCGTGCTGGCGCTGGCACTGGGCGTGCTGATGACGCTGCCGATCGGCGGCGCCGACATGCCGGTGGTGATCTCGCTGTACAACGCCTTCACCGGCCTGGCGGTGTCGTTCGAAGGCTACGTGCTGGGCAATGAGGCATTGATCATCGCCGGCATGATGGTCGGCGCGGCGGGCATCCTGCTGACCCGGCTGATGGCCAAGGCGATGAACCGGCCGATCCGCAACGTGTTGTTCTCCAACTTCGGCGGCGGTGCCGGCGGGGAAGCGCAGGCGATCACGGGTGCGCAGAAGCCGATTGAAGCGTCGGATGTCGCGGCGATGATGGCCTACGCCGAACGCGTGGTGATCGTGCCAGGCTACGGCATGGCGGTAGCGCAGGCGCAGCACAAGATCTGGGAACTGGCGCAGCGGCTGGGCCAGCGCGGGGTCAAGGTGAAGTTCGCGATCCATCCGGTGGCGGGGCGCATGCCCGGGCACATGAACGTGCTGCTGGCCGAGGCAGGCGTGCCCTACGACCTGATCGCCGACATGGACGACATCAACCCGGAGTTCGCCAACACCGACGTGGTGCTGGTGATCGGTGCCAACGACGTGGTCAATCCGGTGGCGCGCACCGACCCGGCCAGCCCGATCTACGGCATGCCCGTGCTGGACGTGGTCAACGCGCGCAACGTGGTGGTGATCAAGCGTGGCAAGGGCACCGGCTTTGCCGGCATCGAGAATGCGCTGTTCTACGCCGACAACACCCGCATGCTGTACGGCGACGGTGCGGAAGCGGCAGCCTCGCTGGTGAGCGAACTGAAGGCGCTCGACGGCGGGCATTGAGGCCGTACCGGTAGCGCCGGGCCATGCCCGGCGGCGTTTCGTGCGGACCGCTGCGCTCGCCGGGCATGGCCCGGCGCTACCCTCATCCACGCGTGGCGTGAATCTGCGCGGTCAGCGCGCCAGCCAGGCGCCCACGGCCACGCCCAGGGCCAGCCACAGCCATTCCATTGCGCCATTGGCGAGGGTGATCAGGGTCCAGGCCAGGTGCGGGCCCATCCGCATCGTGGCGTCCCACAGATCCAGCCCGATCGAGCCGCCCATCCAGGCGCTGGCGATGGCCCAGTTGGCCACGGCGGCCACCAGCAGCGTGCCCAGTACGACCAGCGCGATGCGCAACCGGCCCGGGCCCAGCGTACCCATGCGCAGCATGAACACCAGTTCCAGGGCGGTCAGTACCGCCATCCAGCCGACCTGCCGGCCGGTCATCAGCGCCAGCACCATCCAGGCAAGGGGAGCAACAACCAGACCCAGCAACAGCATGATGGGCCAGAGCCAGGTCACGGTCCTGGCACGCGCGGCATTGGAGGACATCGAAGCTCCCTGAAGATCACCCACAGGATACTGTGGTTTGCCGCAGTGCACCGGCGGCCGCAGGGCGGCTGGGCTAGAATGCCGTCTTGCGTGGCCCCGGCCACGGCCCCATATCGGTCCCCATGTATTCCCGTAGCAGCGAACCTGTCCACTTCGAACGCGATTGCGAGGCCGTGATGGTCCCGCAGGGCGATACCGTGACCCTGCCTGCCGGCAGCTATGGGTACATCACCCAGGCGTTGGGTGGCAGTTATTCGGTGTTTGTCGAGGGCAACCTGTTCCGCATCGCTGGCAAGGACGGCGACGCCATCGGCAAGGAGGCGCCGGCACCGCTGGAGCTGCCCGCCGATGCCACGGATGAACAGGTGGAACAGCTGGTGTGGCAGCAGCTGCGCACCTGCTTCGACCCGGAAATTCCGGTGAACATCGTCGAACTGGGCCTGGTCTACGAAGTCGAGATCAAGCACCTGGACGAAGGCAAGCGCGAGATCGATGTGAAGATGACCCTGACCGCACCGGGCTGCGGCATGGGCGAGATCCTGGTCGACGACGTGCGCAGCAAGCTCGAAATGATCCCGACGGTGGCCGAGGCCGACGTCGACCTGGTATTCGACCCGCCGTGGAACCAGCACATGATGTCCGAGGCGGCCCGGCTCGAGACCGGCATGCTTTGACCCACGGCCCGCAGTGACGCGGGCCCGGCATTACCCGCAACCAGAACAGGAAATCTCCGGTGTCCCAGTCCATTCCCAGCTTCGCCGTCACCCGTTCGGACCACCCGCGCAGCGCTGAAGAGCGCGCCCAGATCCTGGAGAAGCCGGGCTTCGGCCTGCACTTCACCGACCACATGGTGGAAGTGCGCTGGGACAAGGACACCGGCTGGCACAACGCCAACGTGCGCGCCTACGGCCCGCTGCAGCTGGACCCGGCTGCAGCCGTGCTGCATTACGGCCAGGAAATCTTCGAAGGCATCAAGGCCTACCGCCATGCCGACGGTTCGATCTGGACCTTCCGCCCGGATGCCAACGGCCGTCGCCTGCAGCGTTCGGCGCAGCGCCTGGCGCTGCCGGAACTGCCGGTGGAAATCTTCGTCGAATCGCTGAAGCAGCTGATCGCCGTCGACAGCGCCTGGGTGCCGTCGGCCGATGAGTCGAGCCTGTACTTCCGTCCGTTCATGATCGGCGACGAAGCCTTCCTCGGCGTGCGTGGCGCGCACAAGGCCGGCTACTACGTCATCGCCAGCCCGGCTGGCCCTTACTTCGCCAAGGGCGTCGCCCCGGTGTCGATCTGGCTGTCCACCGAATACGCGCGTGCAGCCAAGGGCGGCACCGGCGCCGCCAAGTGCGGCGGCAACTACGCGGCTTCGCTGCTGCCGCAGCAGAAGGCGCAGGCACAGGGCTGCTCGCAGGTGTTGTTCCTCGACCCGGTGGAAGGCAAGTACCTGGAAGAACTGGGCGGCATGAACGTGTTCCTGGTCTACAAGGACGGCACGCTGTTTACCCCGCAGCTCTCGGGCAGCATCCTTGAGGGCATTACCCGCGAGAGCATCCTGCAGCTGGCCCGCGACCGCGGCATGAAGGTCGAAGAGCGCAAGGTCAGCATCGACGAGTGGAAGGACGGCGTTGCCTCCGGCGAGATCGCCGAAGTGTTCGCCTGCGGCACCGCGGCGGTGGTCACCCCGATCGGCCAGCTGAAGGGCGAGGGCTTCTCGGTGGGGGACATCAACGCCCCGGCCGGCGAAGTGACCATGTCGCTGCGCAAGGAACTGACCGACATCCAGTACGGCCGCCTGCCGGACCGCCACAACTGGCTGGTCAAGCTGGGCTGATCACCCACACCGAACCGTAGCGTCGAGCCATGCTCGACTGCGCCTCTGGAAAGCCCGTCCCAGTGACGGGCTTTCTGCGTTGTGGGCCCGCCCGCCAGGCCGCAGCAGACGATTGCTTGACGCAAATAGGTTTGCAATGCAAACTAAATTCAAGCGACCCCGATGGAGCGTGTCATGCAGCAGCCGTCCGTCATTGATCCTTCCTCGCGCCTGCAGGCGCTGACCCGTGAGTACTCGCGGTATTCGCGAAGTGCCGGGGGCCTGTCGGCGATGGCAGGCGGCATCGCCTGCCTGGCCTCGTTTCTTGCTGGCGCTCTGTTGCCGACCACCCTGGCGCTGCGCATCCTGCTGATTGCCGTGCCGGTGCTGTGGATCGTCGGCAAGCAATGGATGGCACGCCGCTACTACCAGCGGCTGGGCCAGGTCGAAGAGCAGGTCACGCCGGTCGAACGCAATTTCCAGCGCTTCTTCATCGCCTTCACCGCGCTGGTAAGCGTGCTGGTGATCGGCAGCGTGCTGACCCGGCTGGTACCGATGGGCGAACGCGCCTGGGACCTGCGCGCCATTGGCTACCTGGTCGTGGTGGCATTGTTGCCCTGGGTGGTGTGGCGCTGGCTGCGGACACCGCTGGAGTTCATCGTGGGCGTGTTCCTGCTGTGCCAGGCCGCGCTGGCCTTCACCGGGCAGGCGTACGGCTTCGGCCCGAGCACCGCGGTGTTCCCCTTGGCATCCATCGCACTGATCGTGGTCGGCTGGCGTGACCACCAGCGCTTCCAGCGGCTGCAGGTGGAGATGCGCGCGTTCATGGCGGCGCGGACGAACGTCGAATGACCCAGCTGCCTGATTCCAGAGCTCTGCTCCAGCTCGACCGCTTGATCCACGAGCCGGCGCGCCTGCTGATCCTGTCGATCCTGGCAGGTGCCGAATCCGCCGAGTTCGGATTTGTCGAGCATCTCAGCGGGTTGAGCAAGGGCAACCTCTCCAGCCATCTGAGCAAGCTTGAAGCGGCAGGTCTGGTTGCCATCGACAAGTCGTTCCGCGGCAAGCGCCCACTGACCACCTTGCAGTTGACGCCGAGGGGCCGCACTGCCCTGGCCGAGTACCGCACGCAGCTGGCGGCCATCGTTGCCGGCCTTCCCGATCCGGATCGAAAGGACCCCTGACATGACATTGCTTCCGCGCCTGTTTGCAGTTCTGGTTGTTTCCTTCTCTGCTCTCACCAGTGCGGCTGCGGCCACAGATCCGCGCCAACAAGGCGCCACGCTGACCACGCAGTTCTACGAAGGGCACGTCGACGCACTGTGGGAACGGATGACGCCGCAGATGCAGGCGGGGCTGCAGTCCCCGCAGAGCCTGGTGGCGCTGCGCGAGCAGGTGCTGGCGGGCTGGGGCGCAGAAACCGAGCTGGTCAGTGAGAAGGTCGAGAAGGTTGATGGATTCGACACCTATCTGCGACAGGCGCGCTTCGCCAGGAGCCCGGCCATCATCCAGGTGCTGTGGGCCATCGATGCCGAAGGGCGGATCGGCGGCTTCTACATCCGCCCGCTACAGACCGCACCGCCGCAGGCAGCGGCGAGCGGGTTCCTCGACTACCAGACCCGCACACGGCTGCAACTGCCGTTCGACGATGAGTACTTCGTGTTCTGGGGCGGGCGTACTGTCGAACAGAACTACCATGCGGCCCATGCCGGCCAGCGCTTCGCGCTGGATCTGCTGGTGCTCCGCGATGGCCGCTCGCACCGTGGCGATGGGCTGCGCAACGATGACTACTACTGCTTCGGTCGCCCGATCCTCGCGCCAGCCGATGGCACGGTGGTGGAAGTGATCGAGGGTGTGGCCGACAACGTGCCGGGCCAGATGAATGCCGCCCAGCTCACCGGCAACCGCGTCATCCTCGACCACGGCAATGAGGAGTACTCGGTGCTGGCGCACCTGCGCCAGGGCAGTGTGCGCGTCGCGCAGGGACAGGTTGTCCGCAGCGGCGCGCACCTCGGTGACTGTGGCAACAGCGGCAACTCCTCCGAGCCGCACCTGCACTACCAGCTGCAGGCCGGGCCCGTGTTCGGTGTCGGCGAAGCGTTGCCGGCACAGTTCTCCGGTTACGTGGCCGATGGCCAGCCGGTTGCACGCGGCGAGCCGGTCAAAGGGCAGCGCATCCGGCCGGCGCGCGTTCCGCAGGCAAAGTAGTCAGCGCGTCCGACGCGGCGGGCAGGCGCTCCGCGGTCGTTGGTGACAGCAGTGGACGCCGATGTCGGCAAAGTCATTGCAGGACATGTGATGACCCAGTCAGGTGCGTGCAGGGCACGAGAAAGTTCCTTCACCTTCACAAACCCTCGACCCGGGAAGTCTCAGAACGAACATTTCATCTTGCTGAAAAGACGCTGAAAATCTTGTGGTGTCCGGTTTTGGTCTTTAGCGTCATCTGCACGGCGGATCGGAAGGGGGATCCGCTGGCTCGCCGGACTTCGAACCTCGCCAATGCAAGCCAGCCCAGGGTTCGGGCCGGTGCTTCTGCCGATTCCGGCATTCACACCACAAGAAAGGGAAATACGATGTCCCAGGTAACGCAACCGCGTGTGCGTCGAGTGTGGGTGGTCCTTGGTGCGTCCGTCCTGTCATCGCTGCTGCTGGCCACGCCTGCGCTGGCCGGTGATGTCCAGCTCAGCGGCCTGCAGTCCGCGCAGACCCACCAGCGTTTCATCGTGAAGTACCGCGACGGCAGCGCGCCGGTGGCCAACACCACCGCACTGGCCTCTTCACTGAAGAGTGCCGCCGCCGGCCTGGCCAGCAGCCAGGGCCGCGCGCTGGGCCTGCAGCAGGTCCGCAAGCTGGCCGTCGGCCCGACCCTGGTCAAGACCGATCGTCCGCTCGACCAGGCCGAATCCGAGCAGCTGATGCGCAAGTTGGCCGCCGACCCGAACGTGGAATACGTTGAAGTCGACCAGATCATGCGTGCCACGCTGACCCCGAACGACACCCGCTTCAGCGAGCAATGGGGCTTCGGCACCTCCAATGCCGGCATCAACATCCGGCCGGCCTGGGACAAGGCCACCGGCACCGGTGTGGTCGTGGCGGTGATCGACACCGGCATCACCAACCATGCCGACCTCAATGCCAACATCCTGCCGGGCTACGACTTCATCAGCGACGCGGCGATGGCGCGCGACGGCAACGGCCGCGACAACAACCCGAACGATGAGGGCGACTGGTACGGCGACAACGAGTGCCAGGCGGGCTACCCGGGCTCGAACTCCAGCTGGCACGGTACCCACGTGGCCGGTACGGTGGCGGCGGTGACCAACAACAGCACCGGCGTGGCAGGTACCGCATTCAACGCCAAGGTCGTGCCGGTGCGCGTGCTCGGCAAATGCGGCGGTTACACCTCTGACATCGCCGACGCGATTGTGTGGGCCTCCGGCGGCAGCGTCAGCGGCGTGCCGGCCAATGCCAATCCGGCCGAGGTCATCAACCTCTCGCTGGGCGGCGGTGGCAGCTGCTCGACCACCTACCAGAACGCGATCAATGGCGCTGTCGGCCGTGGCACCACCGTGGTGGTCGCCGCCGGCAACAGCAACACCAACGTGTCCTCGTCGGTGCCGGCCAACTGCCCGAACGTGATCGCGGTGGCGGCCACCACCTCGGCCGGTGCGCGTGCCAGCTTCTCCAACTATGGCAACGGCATCGATATCTCGGCACCGGGCCAGGGCATCCTGTCCACCCTCAACAGCGGCACCACCACCCCGGGCAGTGCCAGCTACGCTTCGTACAACGGCACCTCGATGGCAGCACCGCATGTGGCCGGCGTGGTCGCGCTGATGCAATCCGTAGCCCCGAGCCCGCTGAGCCCGGCGCAGGTGGAGAGCATCATCAAGAGCACCGCACGCCCGCTGCCGGGCGCCTGCTCGGGTGGCTGCGGCGCCGGCATCATCGACGCCGACGCGGCGGTCGCTGCAGCGATCAACGGCGGCGGCCCGAACCCGGGTGGCAACGTGCTGCAGAACAACGTTCCGGTGACCGGCCTGGGCGCTGCCAGCGGCGCTTCGCTGAGTTACACCGTGAACGTTCCGGCCGGCAGCACCCAGCTGCGCGTGGCGATCAGTGGCGGCAGCGGTGACGCCGACCTGTATCTGCGCCAGGGCAGTGCCCCGACCGACACGGTGTACACCTGCCGTCCGTACCTGAGCGGCAATGCTGAAACCTGCACCGTCAACAGCCCCGCCGCCGGCACCTGGTATGTGCGGGTGAAGGCGTACAGCACCTTCTCGGGCCTGACCCTCAACGCCCAGTACTGAGCCCAAGCCCCTCTCCATGGGCACGCCCCGGCTTAGGCCGGGGCGTTTTTGCATGGGGCCGCGCGGTGTGCGTGCCGCCGCGTCGTGGTGGGTGCCGACCCTGGTCGGCACGCCGTTCCTCAAACCGATTCGAAGCGGTTCGCGGCCACGTTCTTGCGCACGTGCTGCGGGTCGAAAATCCGCCCGTTCATCGCGATGTACACGCCGCTCGGCAACGACTGCACCGCACCGATCGCGCAGCCGATGTTGAACTCCGCATCCGAACCGCGGAAACGCGCCGGGCTCAGCGCGCCGGTCATCACGATGGTCTTGTCCGGGATCGTCGCCAGCACCTTGCCGGTCTGCACCATCGAATCGGTGCCGTGGGTCACCAGCACGTGCCGGGTCGGCTGCGCGGCGATGGTGGCGCGGATCAGTTCGCGGTCTTCATCGTTGATGTGCAGCGAATCCTTGCGCAGGATCGGAATCACGTTGAAGCGGAACGTCACGCCCAGCTCGCGCAGGATCATGCCGATCTGGGGGTCGCCGATCTGGTAGTCCGACTTGTCGTCGAAGTAGATCTTGTCGATCGTGCCACCGGTGGTGACGACCAGGAGCTCTTCCATCATGTGCATGCGCGAAACCAGGACAGGTGCAGCGGCGCGGGGCCAGGAACACAGATGATACGGCCCGGCGGGCGCAGCGTCAGCGTCGCTTGCCGAAGCGGGCGCGCAGCCCTGGCAGGCTGGTGCTGAAGATCACCAGCAGGGCCAGCGCGATCTCGATCAGCGCCAGCCAGCGCGTCTCCGGGTGGCTCCAGGCGCTCATCACGCCGTGGCTGAACCAGCCCAGGGCCAGCACCGAGGCCCAGAAACCGGCCTTGCGCCAGCCCAGGCGCAGTGCGATGGCCAGTGCCAGTGGCGGCGCGGTGAACACCAGCTGGGTGGCCAGCCAGTGCTTGTCATTGATGAACCAGCCGGCGAACAGCGCGGCCAGCCCCATCAGGGCCAGCAGCAGGACCGTGCGCGGCGCGGCGCTCATCGGGCCAGCCGCTGCGCGATGTCGGCCACCCGGTGGCCCAGCGCGCGCGCCAACACCGCCTCGTCGTCGGTCGGCTGCGGGTCGTCGGCGGCACCGGCGACGTGGCTGGCGCCATAGGGCGTGCCGCCACTGGTGGTGTGGCTCAGCGCCGGCTCGGTGAACGGGATGCCGACGATCACGCAGCCGTGATGCAGCAGCGGCACCTGCATCGACAGCAGGGTCGATTCCTGCCCGCCATGCATCGAGGCGGTGGAGGTGAACACGCCGGCTGGCTTGCCGGAGAGGGTGCCGTTGACCCATTCGGCGCCCAGCCCGTCGAGGAAGTGCTTCACCGGGGCTGCCATGTTGCCGAAGCGGGTGGGACTGCCGAGCAGCAGGCCCTGGCACTCGACCAGGTCCTGCACGCTCACGTAGGGGGCGCCATCGTCGGGTACCGGCGGCTGCGCGGTCTGGGTCACCGCAGCCACCGGCGGCACCGTGCGCAGGCGCGCGGTCATGCCCGGCACTTCGCCGATGCCCCGCGCGATCTGGCGCGCCAGCCGTGCCACCGAACCGCCCCGGCTGTAGTACAGCACCAGAATCTCGCCCATCGTGCCCGCTTCTCCTCGTCGTGTGGCCACCAGTATGGCTATCCTGCGAGCATTCCGCATCGGGTACCCTTTCGCCGATGGAACCTTTGGATACGCTCAACCTGTGGATGGAGCGCGCGCGGGATCGCGCACGGGCCATCAGTTTCGGCCGCTTCCTGTGGCATCGCTTCCTCGACGACCGCCTGTTCCAGGCAGCGGCGGCGCTGGCGTACACCACGGTGTTCGCGCTGGTGCCGCTGGCCATCGTGGTGTTCGGCGTGCTCTCGGCCTTCCCTGTCTTCGACCGCTGGAGCGACCAGCTCAGCGATTACGTCTTCTCCAACTTCGTGCCCAACGCCGCGCGTGCGGCGGAGGGCTACCTGCGGCAGTTCTCGGCCAGTGCCGGCCAGCTCACCGCCGCTGGCTTCATCGCGCTGGTGGTATCGCTGCTGATCACCCTCAACAGCGTTGAAGAGACCTTCAACCAGATCTGGCGGGTCGGTTCGACCCGGCCCAAGCTGACCCGCTTCCTGGTCTACTGGACCGTGCTGACGTTGGGCGCGATGCTCGCTGCCGCTTCGCTGGCGGTGTCGGCGCGTGTGTTCGCGATGCCATTGTTCGGGACCCAGGAAGGTCGTTGGCTGGCCGAGTTCGCGCTGCGGCTGGCGCCGATCCTGATCGAGTTCGTCTGCATCACGCTGATGTTCCGGGTGGTGCCGCACCACACCGTGAAATGGCGGCACGCGGTGCCCGGCGCGATTCTCGCGGCGGTGATCCTGGAACTGGTGAAGTGGGGCATCGGCGCCTATCTGGGCAGTTTCCAGTCCTACCAGAAGCTCTACGGCACGGTGGCGTTCGTGCCGATCCTGCTGCTGTGGATCTACCTGTGCTGGGTGGCGGTGCTGCTGGGCGCGTCGCTGTCCTCGTCGATGGCGGCCTTCCGCTACCAGCCGGTGGAACTGCGCCTGCCGCAGGGCTACGAGTTCTATGGCCTGCTGCGCCTGCTCGGCCGCTTCCACCATGCACGTGCCAAGGGCAAGGGCCTGGCCGACGATGAAATCCTGCGTCTGGAGCCGATGCTGACCGACTCGCTGCTGCAGGACCTGGCCTGCAACCTGCAGGAAATCGGCCTGTTGCGCCGCGATGAACGCGGCGAATGGCTGCTCTCGCGCGACCTGGACCAGGTGAGCCTGGCCGATCTGTACGAATGCACCCAGCTGCGCATCCCGGTAGCCGAGCAGCATCTGCCCTACCGCGACGACAGCCTGGGCCGTGCTGCGCTGGCGGCACTGGACGATCTGCGGCTGCCCCTGCGCGAACGCCTCAAGCGCAAGGTCAGCGATATCTACACCGATTCCGGAGACATGCCATGACCCGCAAGACCCCGTTGCTGCTCCCGCTGGCCCTGCTGCTGGCGCTGTCGGCCTGCAAGCCGGCCCAGGAGCCGACCCCCGCCAGCAGCCAGCCACCGGCACAGGCGCCGACGCCGACCACTCCGGCACCGGTCGATGAAACCCCGGCCGAGCGCACCACCGCCGAGTTCCCGACGCTGAAGATGAAGGCAGTGGATGGCAGCGACTACGACCTGGCCGCGCATCGCGGCAAGTGGGTGGTGGTGAATTTCTGGGCGACCTGGTGTGCACCGTGCCGCAAGGAAATGCCGGAGCTGTCGGCGCTGCACGCGATGCGCAGCAACATCGAGGTGGTCGGCCTGGCCTATGAAGACATCGAGGTGCCGGAGATGCAGTCGTTCCTGACCAAGCATCCGGTGACCTATCCGATCGTGATCGTGGACCCGTTCGACCCGCCGGCGGATTTCGCCACGCCGCGTGGTTTGCCGTTGACGCACCTGCTGGACCCGCAGGGCAAGCTGGCGCACAGCTTCCTCGGCCCGGTGACGGCCGCCGACATCGAAAAGCAGATCGCTGCTGCCAAGTAGGTTGGGTATCGGCAGGGCTGCGCCCTGCACCCGCCGAAACTTTCAAGCAACGGCAACAGCAACAGCAACTGCCAAAGTGCGATTTCCGTGTTGTGGCGGGGCGGTGTCGGAGTGCGGGGACGCCGCAAGTACGTCCATGTAGGCTTGGCAGCCGCATCCATGCGGCTGACACCCCGCACTCCGACACCGCCCCGCCTCTGACAGATTTCTGCGGCTGTTGGTGGGTGTCGACCTTGGTCGACACGTGGATCCACGCCATGCGTGGATGCTTTTCGTTCAATTGTCGAAATATTCGATTTCAATGGAGATTCACCCACGCATGGCGTGGATCTACCTCCGTCACCGGAAATCCGTCGGGGATGGGGTGGTGTGGGTTGGCAGGACCGTTGGCGCCATGGATGGCGCCATCGAGCCCCCATGGATGGGTTTACGGCGTGTCCTGCCAACCCACACCACCCCAGCCAACAAGCAAAACTCCCAGAGCCGGCTGTTGCCGTTGCTCTGGCTTCGGCAGGTGCAGGGCCGCAGGCCCTGCCGACCCACCCTATTCCTCGACCGGGAAATCCTCGATCGGCTTCAGCACATCGTAGTGCTCGCGATGCAGCTTGCCCTTCAGCTTCGGCAGCTCCGGCAACGGCGCATCCACCCGCGTATCCGGCAGCCGGTCCAGCAGGTTGCGCACCAGGGTCAGCCGGCCCAGCCGCTGGTCGTTGAAATCCACCAGCGTCCACGGCGCCGCCTCACGATGCGTCGCGCGCAGCATTGCCTCGCGGGCCTCGGTGTAAGCGCTGTACTTGCTGCGCGATTTCAGGTCGACCGGGGAGAGCTTCCAGCCCTTCAGCGGATCGAGGTGGCGCTCGGCGAAGCGCTTTTCCTGCTGCTCCTGGTCCACGCACAGCCAGTACTTGAACAGCAGGATGCCGTCGTCCACCAGCAGCTGTTCGAACACCGGCGCCTGGTGCAGGAACTGCTGGTACTCGGTTTCGCTGCAATAGCCCATCACCCGCTCGACGCCTGCGCGGTTGTACCAGCTGCGGTCCATCAGCACGATCTCGCCGGCGGCCGGCAGGTGCGAGGCGTAGCGCTGGAAGTACCACTGCGTGGCTTCGCGGTCGGTGGGCTTGGGCAGCGCCACCACCCGGCATTGGCGCGGGTTGAGGTGCTGGCTGATGGCCTGGATCGCGCCGCCTTTGCCTGCGGTATCACGTCCCTCGAACAGCACCAGCAGGCGTTGCCCGCTGTGCTGCACCCAGCGCGCCATCGCGGTCAGTTCCAGCTGCAAAGGCAGCAGCAGTTCGTCGTAGTCCTTGCGCTTGAGCTTGGCCATCGTCACACCACGCGGGGAGGAAGCCCGAGCGTAGCGCAGGGATCGCTCAGGCGATGTCGAGGCCCTGCCAGCCCTGTTCGCCCGCCAGATGCTGCAGCAGCGCCGAAAGGTCGTGGGCAAATCCGGCCATGTCGAACAGGCCGCTGTCTTCGCGTGCCCGTGCCAGTTCAGCGCGCAATGCCGCCAGTGCTGCCGGATCGTTGCCCAGCGCGCTGGCGGTGGCGATGAACGCCGCATCGTCGGCGACATTCATCCGTGCCAGCCCCAGATGGTGGTTGAGGCTGCCGGCCACGCGCGCGGCGAAGGTGTCGCCGGGGCAGGTCAGCACCGGGCAGCCGGCCCACAGTGCATCGGAGGCGGTGGTGTGGGCGTTGTACGGATGCGTGTCCAGGAACAGGTCGGCCAGCTGATAACGGGCCAGGTACTGAGGATGCGGCAGCTTGGCCGTGAACACCAGGCGCGCCGGGTCCAGGCCTGCGGTCTGTGCGGCGGCACGCAGGCGCGCATCGGCCTGGCCGGGGCCGGACATCAGCCACAGCACGCTGCCGGGCACTGCCTGCAGAATGGCGAAGGCGCGGCCCATGCTGCGCGGGTTGAGCTTGTAGCTGTTGTTGAAGCAGCAGAACACCACGCCCTGTTCGGGCAGGCCGCAGTCGGCGCGGCTCGGCGCAGGCGCCAGCACGCGGGTGTTGTCCGACGGCTGGAAGGCGCGCGGCAGGCGCAGCACGCGTTCGCTGTAGTGCGGCTCCAGTGCGGGTGTCAGGGCGAAGGCATCGCCGATCACCGCATCCATCCACGGCGCGCCCGAGGTGCCCGGATAAGCCAGCCAGTTCAACTGCAGCGGGGCAGGGCGCATCGCCAGCACTTCCGGCGTGCCGCCGCCGCCCCAGCCGCGCAGGTCGAACAACAGGTCGATGCCCTGTGCGCGGATGCGCGCGGCAGTGTCTGCATGGCGCAGGCCAGCCACATCATGCAGCTGTGTGGCCGTCTGCAGGCGCTGGCGGATGCGGCTGCCGTCGTCGCGGTTCAACGCGAACAGATGCAGCTGCAACGCCGGGTCATGACGCAGCTGCTCGAACAGGGCCACGGTCAGCAGCCCGGTGGGATGGGCGCCAAAACCATTGGAAAGGAAACCGACGCGCAGGGGGCCGTGCGCGCGCACCTTCACGGCAGGAAGGGGACGTACCCCCGAAGCAACCACTGCGGCGCGTGCACGCGCGCAGGCCAGCTGTTCGGCCGCGCTGGCATCCTCGCTGAGGAACGCGAACGGTTCGACCACGCCTTGCCCGGTGGCCAGGGCGCCACGCACCTGTGTGGCCAGCGCATCCACGTCCTGCCAGTCGCAGAGGCGACGCTGCCAGGCCAGGCGCTGCGCGGCGATATAGGGTTCGTCCGGCATCAGCGCATGTGCACGGCGATAGGCCGCCGCCGCGCCTTCTGCATCATCGGCATCTTCCAGCGCATGGCCCAGCCACAACGCGATGCCGGGGTGCTGCGGGGCCAGCGCCGAGGCCTGGCCGAGCAGCTTCGCCGCGTCGGCATGCGCGCCGGCCATCCAGGCCACGCGACCCAACCGTGCCAGTGCTTCAGGGTGATTCGGGCGCAGCTGCAGGGCACGTCGCGCGGCCTGTTCGCCGGCAGCGATGTCGCCGGCTTCCAGTTCCACATCGGCCAGCATGACCCAGGCGACGAAGTCGCCGGGCTGGCGTGCAATCGCCTGTTGCAGGTGCTGTCGCTGCTGCCAGGCCGTCATCGTGCTCAGCCCGCCGACAGCTGGGCCAGGGCGTCGACCTGGTGCTCGTGGCTGAGCCGCTGCAGCAGCGGATCGAGGTCGCCGGCCAGTACGTTGGGCAGGTCGTACAGCGTCAGGCCTTCCACACGGTGGTCGGTGATCCGGCCCTGCGGGAAGTTGTAGGTGCGGATGCGCTGGCTGCGGTCGCCGCTGCCGACCTGCAGGCGCCGCGATTCGGCCTGCGCCGCGTCCTGGCGCTGGCGCTCGGCGTCCAGTAGTTGTGCTTTCAGGCGTTTCATCGCCTTGTCGCGGTTGGCGTGCTGGCTGCGCTCGGTCTGGCATTCCACCACCACGCCGGTCGGCACGTGGGTGATGCGGATGGCCGATTCGGTCTTGTTCACGTGCTGGCCGCCGGCACCGGACGAGCGGAACGTATCCACCTTCAGGTCGGCCGGGTTGATGACGATGTCATCGACCTCATCGGCCTCGGGAATGATCGCTACGGTGGCCGCCGAGGTGTGGATGCGGCCCTGAGATTCGGTGGCCGGCACGCGCTGCACGCGATGCGTACCCGATTCGAACTTCAGGCGCGAGAACGCTCCACGGCCGACCACGCGCGCCACCACTTCCTTGTAGCCGCCGTGCTCGCCCGGACTGTCCGATTCGATCTCGACCTTCCAGCCCTGGCGTTCGGCGTAGCGGGCGTACATGCGGAACAGGTCGCCGGCAAAGATCGCTGCCTCGTCGCCGCCGGTACCCGCGCGCACTTCCAGGAACAGGTTGCCTTCGTCGCGCGGGTCGCGCGGCACCAGCAGCAGCGCCAGCTCCTGCTCCAGTTCCTGCAGGCGCGCCTGTGCAGCAGCGATTTCCTCGTCGGCCAGCTCGCGCAGGTCGGGGTCGGCGCGCATGCCTTCGGCGGCTGCCAGATCGGCCTTGGCACGGGCTTCATCAGCCAGGGCGATGGCGATCGGTTCAAGTTGGGCGAATTCGCGCGAAAGGTCGCGGAAACGAGTGTTGTCGGCGACCACATCGGGTTCGGCGAGCAGGCGTTCCAGTTCTTCGCGGCGCTCGGCCAGCGCTTCCAGCTTACGGCGCAGGGTCGGCGTCATCGGGTCTCACGGGTGGGTGGCGGTAACCCGGCGTGGCCGGGAACAGGCGCTCGGCGGCGCGGGTCAGGTCGGCATCGCCACTCAGCGCGGCCGCACGCAGGGCGGCGGTCGGCGGATGCAGCAGGCGGTTGGTCAGGCCGTGGGCAAGCAGCTCCAGCACTTCATCGGCCGGCTTGCCGTTGGCCAGTTGCTGGCGTGCGCGCTCCAGCAGCTCGGCGCGGGTGGCTTCGCCGAACGCGCGCAGCTGCCGCAGCGGCGCCTGGTGGGCGCTGGCCTGCTGGGTCTCGACGAAGCGTGACACCTGCAGGTCGATGATCGCCTCGGCTTCGGCGGCGGCCTCACGGCGGCCACGGCGGTTGTCTTCCACCGCACGCTCGAGATCGTCCACGGTGTAGAGGAAGGCATCGTTGAGCGTGCCGACCTCGGCCTCGATGTCGCGCGGTACGGCCAGGTCGAACAGCAGCATCGGCTTGTGCCGGCGCGCGCGCAGGGCCTTGGCCACCATCTCGCGATGGATCACCGGTTCGCGCGCAGCGGTGGCCGAGAACACCACGTCGGCCTCGCCCAGGTGGCGGTCCAGTTCGGTCAGCGGCAGGGCCACGCCGCCATGGCGGCTGGCAAGTTCCTGCGCGTGGGCGAGGGTGCGGTTGGCGATCAGCAGCCGGCGTACCTTGCCTTCGCTCAGGTGCCGTGCAGCCAGTTCGATGGTCTCGCCGGCACCGACCAGCAGCACGGTGGAATCGTCCAGCCGGGCGAACGCGTTCTGCGCCAGGCGCACCGCAGCCGACGCCACCGATACCGGGTTGGCGCCGACCTGGGTATCGGTGCGCGCACGCTTGGCCACCGAGAAGGTCTGCTGGAACAGGCGGTCCAGGCGCTGGCCGAGCAGGCCGTGGTCGCGCGCGGTCGACCAGGCATCCTTCACCTGGCCGAGGATCTGCGGCTCACCCAGCACCATCGAGTCCAGGCCGGTGGCGACCCGGAACAGGTGGCGCACGGCCTCGGCATCGGCGTGCTGGTACAGGTAGCCCTGCAGGTCGCCGGCCTGGGTGTGCAGCCACTGGTCCAGCGCCTGTGCCGAATCGGCCACGGCATACAGCTCGGTGCGGTTGCAGGTGGACAGCAGCACCGCCTCGGCGATCTGCGGAGTATCGCGCAGCGAACCGAGCGCGCGCGGCAACGCCTCACCGGCGAAGGCCGCGCGCTCGCGCAGCTCCACCGGTGCGGTCTGGTGATTCAGTCCGAGCACCCACAGGGTCATTGTTCAGTTGCTTGCGATAAGCTGCTGGCCATTGGACGACATTTTAAGGCCCCGATGCCGACGATGCCCGCATTGATTCGCATCCCCAGTGTTCTGCTGCTGTCCCTGGCCTGCAGCCAGGCCCTGGCGGCGGTGCCGGCCAAGGCCCCTGTAAGGGCCCCGGCCACTGAGGAACTGGCGCTGGAGCCGGTGATGGCCGGTGAGTTCGCCCTGCAGGCCGGCAAGCTGGCTGAGGCCGCGCGCTGGTACCTGCAGGCGGCCCAGCAGACCGACGGCGACGCCGGCCTGGCCGAGCGTGCGACCCGCATTTCCATGCTCGCCAACGATGATGCCAGCGCGGCCAAGGGCCTGGCTCTGTGGCAACAGCGGGCCCCGCGCTCATTGACCATGCGCAGTGCGGCCGGTGCGCTGGCCATGCGCCAGGGCGATGTGAAGGCTGCCCGCACCGAACTGCAGGGCCTGCTGGCCGACTCCGACGAGCGCGGTTGGAAGTTTGCCCTGGCCGCCCTGATCGGTGGGGGGCGCGATCCGGCGGTGCCCGCGCAGGTGCTGGGTGAGCTGGTCGACGCCAACGCCATTCCACCGAAGATCGAAGCCTGGCAGGAGTTCGGCCGCCTCGCCCTGCGCATGGACAAGCCCGAACTGGCGCGGCGCATGATCGATGAAGTGGTCAAGCGCTTCCCTGAAGAACCGCGTGTGGCGTTGCTGCGTGCCAGCCAGCTGCAGCAGGCCGGGGAGACCGGCAAGGCGCTGTCGCTGCTGCACGATGTGGAGCCTAAGACCCGCCAGGACCCGGAACTGCGCAATGCGGTGGCCATTGCCTACGACAGCCTCGGCCAGCCGTCCGCGGCCGAGCGCGTGCTGGCCTTCGGCCCGCAGGACGTGCAGACCTGGGGCATGCGCGCTTCGCTGCTGGCCAAGCAGGGCGACAAGGCGGCGCTGTCCAACCTCTACAACGAACTGTCGCGGCAGGCGGCCAAGCCGGACCCGGCGCAGCGTCTGCTGCTGGGCAAGATCGCCGAGTACCTGAAGCGTTATCCCGAGGCGGTGCAGTGGTATCACAGCGTGCCCGGCGGCGATGAGCTGAGCGAAGCACGCCTGCGTGCGGCCAACGCCCAGGCCCTGGCCGGGCGCCTGCCGCTGGCACTGGATGAGGTGCACGCGATCCAGTCCGATGCGGTGGTTGACGACGACGTGCGCCGCGACGCCTACCTGCTGGAAGCGGAACTGCGCCAGCGCGCCGACGACAGCGCCGGTGAACTGGATGCGCTGGCCCGCGGCCTGGCCGCTTACCCGGATGACAACGGACTGCTGTACGCCCGTGCGCTCACCTGGGAACGCCGCGATGACATTCCGCGCGCCGAGGCCGATCTGCGCAAGATCCTGGTGACCGACCCGGAGAACGTGCCGGCTTTGAACGCGCTTGGCTACACCCTGGCCGATCGCACCGGCCGCCTGCAGGAAGCACTGGAGCTGATCGACCGCGCCCGTGTGGCCGAACCGGACAACGCCGCCATCGTCGACAGCTATGGCTGGGTGTTGTATCGCCTGGGCCGCAAGGAAGAAGCACTGGTGCAGCTGCGCCGGGCCTGGACCCTGGCCAAGGACCCGGAGATCGCTTCCCACGTTGGCGAAGTGCTGTGGGTGCTGGGCAAGCATGACGAGGCCCGCCACTTCTTCGAAGAAGCGGCCAAGCTCGATCCTGAAAACCGCGCGCTGCTGCGCGCCCGCGAGAAATTCAATCCATGAGTGTTTCCCTGATCCGGCCGATGCTGTTGGTGGCCGTGACCCTGGCGGTGACCGCCTGTACCAGCGTGGGTACGCAGAAGACCGCGCCACCGGCGGTGGTCGAGACGGTTTCGGCCGAAGCGGCGCGGGCCGAGGCGGCGCGCGTGGCCGCGCTGCAGGCACAGTCGGACTGGGCCTTCCAGGGCCGGGTCGCGGTGAGCAAGGGCAAGGACGGCGGCAGCGGTCGCATCGACTGGAAGCAGGAGGGGCGCCGCTATGTGGTCGAGCTGAGCGCGCCGGTGACCCGGCAGAGCTGGAAGCTGACCGGCGATACCCATTCCGAAGCCGGTCGCCTTGAGGGACTGGCCGGCGGGCCGCGTGACGGCGAGGACGCCCAGCAGCTGCTGCTGGAGGCCACTGGCTGGGACATCCCGGTCAACCAGCTGCCGCAGTGGATCCGTGGCCTGGTGGCTGGCGATGCTGGCGGTCCGGAGAAGGTCGAGCGCGACGGTGAAGGCCGGCCGCGTCGTGTGCAGCAGATGGGCTGGCAGGTGCAATACCTGGACTGGTACCCGGCCGAGGCCGGGCGTCCGGCGCTGCCACGCCGGATAGAAGCCAGCCATGGTGACGCCAAGGTGCGCCTGCTGGTGGATCAGTGGGGGCAGGGCGCCCCATGAGTGCCGGGTGCGATGACGCGGGCTGGTCCTGGTGGCCGGCCCCGGCCAAGCTGAACCTGTTCCTGCATATCACCGGTCGCCGCGCCGATGGCTACCACGAGCTGCAGACCGTGTTCCGGCTGCTGGACTGGGGCGACCGCATTGGTCTGCGCCTGCGTGAAGACGGGCAGGTGCGTCGTGAGGGCGAGGGGCCGGCCGGCGTTGCCGAGGCGGATGATCTGGCGGTGCGCGCCGCGCGGATTCTGAAAGACGCGGCCAATATCGCGCAAGGCGCCGACATCATCGTCGAAAAGCGCGTTTCTGCCGGCGGTGGCTTTGGCGGCGGTTCCTCCGATGCCGCCACCGTGCTGGTGGTGCTGAACCGGCTCTGGCGGGCCGGTCTGGATGAGGACGCGCTTGCTGCGTTGGGCCTGCGCCTGGGCGCGGACGTGCCGGTGTTCGTGCGCGGGCGCAATGCCTGGGCCGAAGGGGTGGGCGAACGCCTGCAGCCCATCGTGCTGGAACCGGCCTGGTATGTGGTGGTTGAACCGGGCGTTCATGTTCCCACCCCGGCCCTGTTCGCAGACCCGGATTTGACGCGCGACAGCCCAGTGGCGAAAATAGAGGACTTCGCTTCCGGGACCCTGGTCGGGAACGCGTTCGAACCGGTGCTGCGCCGCCGTGAGCCTGCCGTCGAGGCAGCGTTCGCCGCGTTGAGCGATATCGGCACGGCGCGGCTGACCGGTTCGGGAAGTGGTTGTTTCGTCGAGTTCGCATCGCAGTCTGCCGCAGAGCAGGGACGGTCGAAGTTGCCGAAGGAGTTGCGGGCAAGGGTGGCAGCGGGCGTTGCGCGTTCGCCACTGCTGGATGCACTCGAGCAACACTGATTTATCAATGCAGGGGCGTCGCCAAGAGGCCCAAGGCACCAGGTTTTGATCCTGGCATTCGTAGGTTCGAATCCTACCGCCCCTGCCAATAGCGGCTGTGTCCGCGCCTTCCAGCGCATCGCCCGCGCGGGACGTGGAAACAACCGCGGTGTTGTCAGCAGCAAGGGTCCATCAGGGTCCTTGCCGACTCCGGATCCCCGCCACTCGTCCCCGCCCGAGACAATCATGATGCAAGAGTCCCCGAACCTGCTGGTCTTTTCCGGCAACGCCAACAAACGTCTGGCGCAGAACATCTGCAAGGAACTGGGGGTTCGCCCGGGCAAGGCGCTGGTCTCGCACTTCTCCGATGGTGAAGTGCAGGTGGAAATCGAAGAGAACGTCCGCAAGCAGGACGTGTTCGTGATCCAGCCGACCTGTGCGCCGAGCGCGGAAAACCTGATGGAACTGCTGGTGCTGATCGACGCGCTCAAGCGCGCATCGGTGGCCAGCGTGACCGCCGTGGTGCCGTACTTCGGCTACTCGCGCCAGGATCGCCGCATGCGTTCCTCGCGCGTGCCGATCACCGCCAAGCTGGCGGCGAAGATGTTCAGCACCGCTGGCGCTGATCGCGTGCTGACCGTCGACCTGCACGCCGACCAGATCCAGGGCTTCTTCGATATTCCGGTGGACAACGTGTATGCGTCCCCGCTGCTGCTGGCCGACATCTGGCGCGCCTACGGCACCGAGAACCTGATCGTTGTGTCGCCGGACGTGGGCGGCGTGGTCCGCGCCCGTGCGGTGGCCAAGCGCCTGGATGACGCAGACCTGGCGATCATCGACAAGCGCCGCCCGCGCGCCAACGTCTCCACCGTGATGAACATCATCGGTGACGTCGAAGGCAAGACCTGCGTGATGGTCGATGACATCGTCGATACCGCCGGCACCCTGTGCGCCGCTGCCGCTGCCCTGAAGGCGCGCGGTGCGCTCAAGGTCGCCGCCTACTGCACCCACGCGGTGCTGTCGGGCCCGGCAGTGGACAACATCACCAATTCCCAGCTCGACGAGCTGGTGGTGACCGACACCATCCCGCTGAAGGACGCCGCGCGGGTGTGCAGCAAGATCCGCCAGCTGAGCGTGGCGGAAATGCTGGCCGAAACGATGCGCCGCATCGCCTTCGGTGAGTCGGTCAGCTCGCTGTACGTCGACTGAGTTTTTCGTCCCTGCCGGCAATGGCAGGGACATACCCCGGGTGCTTCTGGTCGCGGAAGCATCTTCAACCGCCACGCCGCAGGGCGCGGCAACAACCTGAGTAGTCGAAAATGTCGAAGACCCATGAAATCAAGGTCACCAAGCGTGAACTGCAGCGTAAGGGTGCGAGCCGCCGCCTGCGTCACGCGGGTGTGATCCCGGCCATCGTGTACGGCGGCAACGCCGAGCCGGTCGCCATCAGCCTGGACCACAACGAAATCTGGCTGGCCCAGCAGAACGAGTGGTTCTATGCCTCGATCCTGGACCTGAACCTGGACGGCCAGGTGCAGAAGGTCCTGCTGCGTGACATGCAGCGCCACCCGTACAAGCAGCTGATCATGCACCTGGACTTCCAGCGCGTGAACGAGAACGAAGCCCTGACCGCTTCGGTCCCGCTGCACTTCATCAACGAAGACACCTCGCCGGCCGGCAAGGCTGCCGACGTCGTGGTCACCCACGAACTGAAGGAAGTGACCATCACCTGCCTGCCGAAGGACCTGCCGGAGTCGATCGAAGTCGACCTGGGCGAGCTGAAGGCCGGTGACGTGGTGTACCTGTCCAACATCAAGCTGCCGAAGGGCGTGGAAATCCCGGCCCTGGCGCTGGGCAAGGACCACGACGACGCCATCGTCACCGCCAAGGCCGGCAAGGCCGACGCGGCTGACGAAGAAGCGGCTGCCGCCGAGTAATACCGCTACGGTGCCTGCCTCCGGGCAGGCACCGTATTGGAAGGAACCATGGCAGGACTGCGACTGATCGTCGGTCTGGGCAACCCCGGATCGGAACACGCCCGGACCCGGCACAATGCCGGGTTTCATTTCGTTGAGGCCCTGGCTGAAAAAGCCGGTGCACGATGGAATGTGGACAGCAAGCTGTTCGGCGAGACCGCCAAGGTCGAGATCGCCGGGCAGACGGTGTGGCTGCTCAAGCCCGCCACCTTCATGAACCTCAGTGGCAAGTCGGTCACCGCCGCGCAGCGGTTCTGGAAGATCGAACCGGAAGAGACCCTGCTGGCCCACGACGAACTGGACCTGGCGCCCGGCGTGGCGCGGCTGAAGTTCGACGGCGGCCACGGCGGCCAGAACGGCCTGCGTGACACCATCCGCCTGCTCGGTCACGGCAAGTTCCATCGCCTGCGCGTGGGCATCGGCCATCCCGGCCACAAGGATCGCGTGGTGGGCTGGGTGCTGGGACGCCCCTCCAAGGACGATGAAGTGCTGATTTCGCGCGCCATCGACGATGCGATCGACGTGCTGCCGTTGGCGGTGCAGGGCGATTTCAGCGAAGCGATGAAGCGACTGCACACCCCGCGCTGATCATGACCGACCCGCGTACTCCCTGCACTGCGTGTGGCGCCATGATCCTGCTGGCGACGGCGGCCCGGAACGACGGGCTCTGCATGCCGTGCCGGAATGGCACGCGGCAAAGCATGGAAATGGCGAAGACGCGAGATCGGGAAATTCGTGAAGAGCGCAAGCGGTTCGAGGAATCTGCAGAGGGGCGGCATTGGCATTGGTTGGTCGAACAGGTCCACGGGAGCGGTTGTGGATTTGCTGGATTGTCAGTGCACGATCAGCGTTTCTTTGCGATCAACGCGCTCATCAATGATGTCTACCGTGGAGGGCTTGATGCCTATTTCCATAATTCTGCTGGCGGCTACATTGCTGAAGCGCTTGCAGGGCTTGAGGAGATACAGCAGCTTGACGTGCGCGACATCGTGCTGGCGGCCCAGCAGCTACTGTTTGGCAATGAGGCCATGGCAGATCATCATGCGCAGAGGCGCCTGCAGATCTATCGTGCTGACGGGTGGCTCGACGATGAAGTCGAAACAGCACTTGATGCGCTGGATGGGCGATTCTATGCGCTGGTCGATGACGGCAAGCTGGAAGAACTGCTGAAAGCGTACGCAGAACATCACAGGTTGTACGCCGCGTTCTAGCGCGGGCTACTGGAAGGACGATTGGGGATTGAGGGCATGCCCGCAGGCGAGTCTTGAATCCCGAATCATCCACTTACACTCAAACCCGGATTCAACCCATGGGTATCAAATGCGGCATCGTCGGCCTGCCCAACGTCGGCAAGTCGACCCTGTTCAATGCGCTGACCAAGGCGGGTATCGCCGCGGCGAACTTCCCGTTCTGCACCATCGAGCCGAACGTCGGCATCGTGCCGGTGCCGGATCCGCGCCTGAACGAGCTGGCAGCGATCATCAACCCGCAGAAGGTCATCCCGACCGCGGTCGAGTTCGTCGACATCGCCGGCCTGGTGGCCGGTGCCGCCAGCGGTGAGGGCCTGGGCAACAAGTTCCTGGCGCACATCCGCGAAGTCGATGCGATCACCCACGTGGTGCGCTGCTTCGAGCACGGCGACATCGTGCACGTGGCCGGCAAGGTCGATCCGATCTCGGACATCGAAACCATCGACACCGAGCTGGCGCTGGCCGACCTGGACAGTGTCGAGAAGGCGCTGAACCGTGCCGAGCGTGCGGCCAAGGGCGGCGACAAGGACGCAGCGGCGCGCAAGCCGGTGCTGGCCAAGCTGCAGGCGGCGCTGTCGGATGGCAAGGCTGGCCGTTCGGTGGGCCTGGACGACGAAGAGAAGGCGCTGGTCCGTGACCTGTTCCTGCTGACCCTGAAGCCGGTGATGTACATCGCCAACGTGCTGGAAGACGGTTTCGAGAACAACCCGCACCTGGAAGCCGTGCGCGCGCATGCCGCCGCCGAAGGCGCGCAGGTGGTGCCGGTGTCGGCCGCGATCGAGGAAGAGCTGTCCCAGCTCGACGACGAAGACCGCGATACCTTCCTGGCGGACCTGGGCCTGAGCGAGCCGGGCCTGAACCGCGTGATCAACGCGGCCTACAGCCTGCTGGGCCTGCAGACCTACTTCACCGCAGGCGTGAAGGAAGTCCGCGCGTGGACCGTGCGCAAGGGCGCCACCGCTCCGCAGGCTGCCGCGGTCATCCACACCGACTTCGAGAAGGGCTTCATCCGCGCCGAAACCATCGCGTATGACGACTTCATCAAGTACAAGGGCGAAGCCGGTGCCAAGGAAGCCGGTCGTCTGCGCCTGGAAGGCAAGGAGTACCGCGTGCAGGAAGGCGACATCCTGCACTTCCGCTTCAACGTCTGATCCAGCGGCATCGGATCGACCCCGGACGCCCCGCCTTGTGCGGGGCGTTCGCGTTTCTGGCACCGCAGCCGGTGGCTGGCGAAAAAATGACCATGCATTGAAACGCTTGCGCGGCAAGACTCGCGCTCACTTGTCCACACCAAACCCCCACCACTTTCCACGCGCGGTGTGGAAAACCCGGTATGCCGCTGTAGAGCGGAGCCCATGCTCGGCTGATGCCGGCCGGAGCCGAGCATGGGCTCGGTTCTGCAGGGCTTGTCCGCGGAGCGTGGACAAATATTCGCCACGCTTCCAAACGCCTGCGTGGCAACACTCACAGCCACTTGTCCACACCTAGTTCCCATTGCTCTCCACGTCTGGTGTGGAAAACGATCGAAGGGCATGGACAAAAAATCACCACGCCCGGAAATGCCTGTGAGACAAGGATCGCGCCCACTTGTCCACACCAAGTTCCCATCGCTTTCCACGTGCGGTGTGGAAAACCCGCGTGGCCCGCTCTGGTAGTCGCCCGCCTTGGTGGGCGCGTGGCATATCAGTGTCCACCAAGGTGGGCATCTACCAGAGCCAGGTTCCCAAACAACAAGGCCCGCCAATGGCGGGCCCCGTCGTCCACGTCCTGCGTAACCGCGCTTACAATGCGCTGCCACCGAACTTGTGGGTGTACTGCAGGTTGATGGTGCGGCCGACGCTGTCGAACCAGGACACGTCGTAATACGGATACGCGGTGTAGGTGGCGTCCTTCGGCGGCATCTTGTTGAAGACGTTCACCACCGACAGCGACAGGCGCGCGTGGTCGTCGAAGCGGTACTGCAGCGACGCGTTGTAGCGGTAGGTCGCCTTGATGTACGGGCTGTCACCGCTGTCCCACTTGAATACCTGGTCGTAGCTGTCCGAGGTCGGCAGCTTGCCCAGGCGCGAACCATAGACCGTGGCCGACCACGCCTCCTTCTCCCAGGTCACGCTCAGGCTGGTCTTGGTACGCGGGATGTCGAAGTTGCTGTTGACCGCGAACTGGTCCTGGATCGGATCACCGGGGTAGCGCTGGAAATCGTGCTTCTTCACCCAGGTGTGGGTGCCGTTGAGGATGAAATCACCAATGCCGGTCTGCAGGCGGTAGCGCAGTCCGACGTCGATGCCGGAGGTCGACTCGCGGGCGACGTTGATCGGGGCGACGCGTACGCCGTACAGGCGGCCATCACTGGTGCGGGTGATGCGGTCGAGCGCGTCCACGCAGGTCGGCGAGTTGATGTCGGCAGTACCCAGGCGGCAGTTCGCTTCACTGGCCAGTATCGTGCGCACGTCCATGTCCTGCACCTGCTTGCGCATGTCGATGTCGAACCAGTCCACCGACAGGTCCAGGCCGATCGCCGGCGACCAGACAAAGCCGGCGCTCCACGAGGTGCTGGTTTCCGGGTCGAGCTGACGGTTGCCGGTGCGGCTGCGGATCAGGTTGTGCTCGTAGTCGGAACAGTCGGCGGCATCGTCGGCGCGGCAGCTGTACAGGTCCACGGCGCTGGTCTCGTCGTTGCCCGGGCCGGCGAACACGTAGTGCAGATCCGGCGCGCGGAACGCGGTGCCATACGAACCACGTACCAGCAGGGTGTCGATCGGGCGCCATTCCAGGCCGCCGCTCCAGGTCGCCTTGCCGATGGTGTGGCCGGAATAGCGGTACTGGTCGTAGCGGCCGGCCACGCTCAGGTTGACCGTCTCGTGCAGCGGCATGCGCAGCTCGGCCGCCGTGGCCCAGCGGTTGCGCGAACCGTTGCCGTCCGAATCCTTCCAGCTGTAGTAGTAGTACTGGGTCGCCAGCGGATCGGGATTCAGCGAGTACGCCTGCTGGCCCACTTCCACGGTCGCGGCGAAGCCGGCGTCACCGCCCGGCAGGCCGAACAGCGCGGAATTGGTCAGCGTGAACGCGGCCGTCTCGGTCCGCGACTTCGGGGTGTAAGTGGTACGCGCCGCGATCGAGTCGTACTCGGCGCGGGTCAGTGGCCGGTACAGGCGTGACGGATCGGCGTTGTAGATCGGGAAACCGTCGTCGTCCACGCCCAGCTGCGGGCCCAGGAACAGGTCATTGGCCTTGGCGGCGATGATCTGTGCCCAGCTGATCCGCGACTGGTACTGCGAATGGCTCAATGCTGCCTCGTAGTCCCAGTTGCCGGCCAGATTGCCCTTGAAGCCGGTGGTCACGCTGAAGGTCTTCTGCGTGCTGCGCACCATCGCATTGCGCAGGCCACCCATTTCCTCGGGGGAGAACTGGCGCTGCCAGAACTCGATCTCGCCGGTGGCCTGGTTGTTGAAATAGCCCGACTCATCGCCATTGGCGTCCATGCGGCCCCACTTGGTGACGTCGCGCATCAGCGACATCGTGTGGTAGCCCAGCTGCACATCGGCAAACCACTGCTGGCCGTTGTCGAAGTCGTAGCTCAGCGAGGCGTAGCCATTGGCGCCGCGGCGCTTGCTGAGAATGGTTCCGTAGCCGATCGAGCTGTCGCTGCCGCAGTAGTAGCCGTAGCGCGGGCGGTACGCGTGGTAGGTACTGCCCTGGTTCTGCCCGGCCAGCGCTTCGCAGGTGGCCGCACCCGGGTCCAGGTAGTCATCGTTGTAGTCGGTGCGCAGATAGGCACGGCGCGCGATGCGCGAGCCCTCGGTGGGGCCGTCCTGGGTCGAATCCTGGATGTCGCGCTCGTACGCCCACAGCGGGCTCTGCGACTGCAGCTCGACGCTGTACACCGCGTTGAAATTGCCGCGGCTGAAACCGCTGGCCAGGCTCATGTCGAACGAGTCGCCACCGCCTTCGCTGGTGGTGCCCATGCGCATGTCGATCGTGGTGCCGTCGGCCTTCTTCTTCAGGATGAAGTTGACCACGCCGGCGATCGCGTCCGAGCCGTAGATGGCCGAGGCGCTGCCGGTCAGCACTTCGATGCGCTCGATCATCCCCAACGGGATGTTGGAGACATCGGTGAAGTTGCTGCGGCCCTTGAACGGCATCGGGAAGTCGGCGATGCGGCGGCCATTGACCAGCACCAGCGTGTGATTCGGGCCCAGGCCGCGCAGGTCCACCTGCTGGGCGCCCGGCGAGAAGTCAGCGCCACTGGAGGACTGCTGGCTCTGGGTCTCCCCCCCGTTCTGGGTCATCGCGCGCAGCACGTCCGGCACGGTGGTAAAGCCGCTGGAGCGGATCTGCTCGGCGCTGATCACCGTGATCGGGGCGGGGCCTTCGACCTGGGCGCGCGGAATGCGCGAACCGGTGACCTGCACCGCGTCCAGTTGTTGAACCGGAGAGGAAGCCGGTGCCTGGGCCGCCGCGGAAGCAGCCACGCCCATCAACGCCAGCTGGATCGACCACGCCATCGCCTTTCTACGCATGAGGAATTCTCGGAAATGAAGCCGGCCCGCAGAGGAGGGGCCCTGTCCCCCA
The DNA here is from genome assembly GCF_029840555.1 of Stenotrophomonas sp. GD03877. Taxonomy (NCBI): domain Bacteria; kingdom Pseudomonadati; phylum Pseudomonadota; class Gammaproteobacteria; order Lysobacterales; family Lysobacteraceae; genus Stenotrophomonas; species Stenotrophomonas sp. GD03877. The sequence continues at coordinate 226,990 of NZ_JAOCCT010000001.1, forward strand.
TTCAGATTTCCGGAATGGGCGCGCGCATTTAACGCCTTTTTCATGCCCTTGACTACTGGATCCCTATCTGGCAAAGAGTGAAAACGCTTGCAAGTCGATTTTGTTCAGGGAGATCAAGATGCGACGCCTCCATCGGACCCTGCGTGCCCCCTTCGCCTGGCTGGCGCTGCTGGTGTTGGCCGTGCCGTTGGCCGCCCTTGCGCAGGACCTGCAGGGCCCGGGCTTCGCCTACTACGAAGCCGGGGATCTCGACGCACCCCGGCCCGGTCCGCGCGCGCCGGCCATGATGCTGATGGGCGGTGGCGAATGGGTGCCGGAAGCCTTCCATTGGTGGCTGAAGCAGGCTGGCAATGGCCGCGTGCTGATCCTGCGCGCTTCTGGCAGTGACGAACTGCAGGACCGCCTGTATCGCGAGATCGGCGGGGCCACCGCAGTGCAGACGCTGGTGTTCGACAATCGCCGTGGTGCCGATGATCCCGCGGTGCTGCGCGTGGTGGCTGCAGCCGATGCCATCTTCATCGCCGGCGGCGACCAGTCCCGCTACATCCGCTTCTGGAAGGGCACCGCGCTCAACCGCGCGCTCAACGCCCATGTGCGCGCCGGCAAGCCGATTGCCGGTACCAGCGCTGGGCTCGCCATCCTCGGTGGCTATGCCTACGGCGCGATGGACGGCGGCAGCATCACCTCCGCCGGTGCGCTGGCCGACCCGATGGGCAGTGCGGTGACCATGGACAGTGGCTTCCTGCAGATGCCCTACCTGCAGCGCGTGGTCACCGACACCCACTTCGACAAGCGCGATCGGCTTGGCCGCCTGATCGTGTTCGTGGCGCGCGCTGCCCAGGACAGTGGCAACCCCGACATCGTCGGCATCGGCGTCGACGAAGACACTGCCCTGTGCGTGGAGCCCGATGGCCAGGCACAGGTCTACAGTGCTGACGGCGAGGGCAAGGTCTGGGTGGTCAGCCCCGGCCGCGATGCCGACCGCCTGGTCGAAGGTGAGCCGCTGCGCTTCCACGCGGTGCCGGTAACGGTGGTCGCCAGCGGCAGCCGCATGCGCCTGGATGACTTCCAGGCCGAGGCCGACTACCAGGCCGTGGCCGACGTCAGCGACGGCGAGATCGAAGTCATCCGCCAGTGACCCGGCGATCCTGTGGCCACGCATGGGATGCTGTAGAGCCGAGCCCGCGCTCGGCTGCCTTTCAATCGAGGCATCAGCCGAGCATGGGCTCGGCTCTACGATGATGCCTCCCTTGCCCACCTGCTGGAGACGTACCCGATGAAACTGCGCCTGGCGCTGTCCGCGCTGCTGTCCCTGCCGTTGCTCGCCCAGGCCGCACCGGCCGCTTCACCGCTGCTGGTCATCCACGGCGGCGCCGGCGTCGAGCGCAAGGACCTGTCGCCGGCCGAGGAAAAGGCCGCACGTGACGCGCTGCGGGCGGCCCTGTTGAAGGGGCATGCGGAGCTGGCAGCGGGTCGCCCCGCGCTGGCCGCTGTCACCGCCGCGATCACCGTGCTGGAGGACGATCCCACCTTCAACGCCGGCAAGGGCGCGGTGTTCACCCACGACGGCCACAACGAGCTGGATGCGGCCGTCATGGACGGCGCGAGCCAGGCGGCGGGCGCGGTGGCGGGCGTGCAGCGGGTGCGCAACCCGATCCTGCTGGCGCAGACCGTGATGCAGAAGTCCAGGCATGTGATGATGGTCGGGCAGGGCGCCGAAGCCTTCGCGGTCGAGCAGGGCATTTCTCTGGTCGATCCCTCCTATTTCCGTACGGAAAAGCGCTGGCAGCAGCTGCAGCGTGCACTGAAGGAAGAGGCCGGCGGCCAGGCGCATGCCGATCTGGAGACCGCAAAGCACTTCGGGACCGTTGGTGCAGTCGCATTGGATGCACAGGGGCGCCTGGCCGCTGGTACCTCCACCGGTGGCATGACCAACAAGCGCTATGGGCGCGTGGGTGATTCGCCGATCATCGGCGCCGGTACCTGGGCTGACGCGCGATGTGCGGTGTCTGGCACCGGCTGGGGCGAGTACTACATCCGTACTGCCGCCGCGCACGAGATCTGCGCGCGCATGCGTTACCAGGAGCAGAGCCCGGAGCAGGCCGGCAAGGGCGTGATCAACGAGACGATTCCGCAGATGGGCGGCGATGGCGGTGCGATCGTGCTCGGCGCAGATGGAAAAATGGCCACGCCGTTCAACACCCAGGGCATGTATCGGGGCTGGATTGGCGGCGACGGTGTCCCTCATGTCGCAATTTTCGCCAGCGAGACCCTGCCGGTCCCCGGGCAATAACCTTGCGTATCAATGGGTTTGCGACAGTGTGTGAAAAAAGTGGAAAAAAGCGTTGACAGCCCCCCGTCCCATCAGCAGAATAAGCGGCTCACCACCACACACCGCAACGCTTCGGCGGCAACGGAATGGGGTGGTAAGGAGGGATACCCAAGCGGCCAACGGGGGCAGACTGTAAATCTGCTGGCTTACGCCTTCGGTGGTTCGAATCCACCTCCCTCCACCAGTTTCACGTTGTGACATTCCCGGCGCGGGAGTAGTTCAATGGTAGAACCTCAGCCTTCCAAGCTGATGGTGCGGGTTCGATTCCCGTCTCCCGCTCCATTGAATGAACTTTGAATATTATCGAGTTCATGTCATAATGCAAAACTCGGCTCACGTAGCTCAGTCGGTAGAGCACTTCCTTGGTAAGGAAGAGGTCGAAGGTTCGATTCCTTTCGTGAGCACCATCTTAAGCATCACCTCTCAGACGAATTCGAGATAAGCAGCCATGGCCAAGGGTAAGTTCGAGCGCACCAAGCCGCACGTCAATGTCGGCACCATCGGTCACGTCGACCACGGCAAGACCACGCTGACCGCCGCACTGACCAAGATCGGTGCCGAGCGCTTCGGTGGCGAGTTCAAGGACTACTCCTCGATCGACGCCGCGCCGGAAGAAAAGGCTCGTGGTATCACGATCTCGACCGCGCACGTCGAATACGAATCCCCGATCCGTCACTACGCCCACGTTGACTGCCCGGGCCACGCTGACTACGTCAAGAACATGATCACCGGTGCCGCCCAGATGGATGGCGCGATCCTGGTGTGCTCGGCCGCTGACGGCCCGATGCCGCAGACCCGCGAGCACATCCTGCTGTCGCGTCAGGTCGGCGTGCCGTACATCGTCGTGTTCCTGAACAAGGCCGACATGGTTGACGACGCCGAGCTGCTCGAGCTGGTCGAGATGGAAGTGCGTGAACTGCTGAGCAAGTACGAGTTCCCGGGCGACGACACCCCGATCATCGCCGGTTCGGCCCGCCTGGCGCTGGAAGGCGACCAGAGCGACATCGGCGTGCCGGCCATCCTGAAGCTGGTCGATGCCCTGGACAGCTGGATTCCGGAGCCGGAGCGTGCGATCGACAAGCCGTTCCTGATGCCGGTGGAAGACGTGTTCTCGATCTCGGGTCGCGGCACCGTGGTGACCGGCCGTATCGAGCGCGGCGTGATCAAGGTCGGCGACGAAATCGAAATCGTCGGCATCCGTCCGGTGCAGAAGACCACCGTGACCGGCGTTGAAATGTTCCGCAAGCTGCTGGACCAGGGTCAGGCAGGCGACAACGCTGGCCTGCTGCTGCGCGGCACCAAGCGTGACGACGTCGAGCGTGGCCAGGTCCTGGCCAAGCCGGGCACGATCAAGCCGCACACCAAGTTCGAAGGCGAAGTCTACGTCCTGTCGAAGGACGAAGGCGGCCGTCACACCCCGTTCTTCAACGGCTACCGTCCGCAGTTCTACTTCCGCACCACCGACATCACCGGCGCAGCTGCACTGCCGGAAGGCGTCGAAATGGTGATGCCGGGTGACAACGTCAAGATGGTCGTCACCCTGATCAACCCGGTGGCAATGGACGAAGGTCTGCGCTTCGCCATCCGCGAAGGTGGCCGTACCGTCGGCGCCGGCGTGGTCTCGAAGATCATCGAGTAAGCCTGCAGTGCCGGTGGTTGCATAGCGCCGCCGGTTACGCGAATGGCGGGCCGGGAACCTCGGTCCGCCTTCGCCGTCTAAGGGAAGGCAAGTTTCAATACGTACGCCAGTAGCTCAATTGGCAGAGCAGCGGTCTCCAAAACCGCAGGTTGGGGGTTCGAGTCCCTCCTGGCGTGCCATCTGCCCACCTTATCCAGCGGCCTGGGCCGCTAAAGCAGACACAGCCGGATGAATAGCAAGATCGAACACTCCAAGGACAACTCCGCCAATGGCGGGGATATCGTCAAGTACGTCGCCGCATCGCTGCTGGTGCTGGCTGGTCTGTTCGTCTGGTTCTGGTTCTCCGCCGACTCCGGTCGCGCCACCCAGCTGGGTGCGTGGGCGGGTCAGCTGCGTGCGTTGGCGGTTGTAGTCGGTCTGGTTGGCGGTATCGGCGTGTTCATGCTGACCGGCAAGGGGCGCGACACCCGCGAATTCCTCTCCGAGTCGCGCTTCGAACTGCGCAAGGTGGTCTGGCCGACGCGCCAGGAAGCCATCCGCATGACCTGGGTCGTGATGGTGGTGGTAACCATTCTCAGCCTGCTGCTGGGTGGGTTCGATTACGTCATTCAGTGGCTGATTCAGCTGTTCCTGAGCCGCTAAGGAGAATTGCATGAAGCGTTGGTACGTCGTTCACGCCTATTCGGGCTTCGAGAAGTCGGTGGCGCAGGCTCTGCGCGATCGCATCGTCCGTGACGGCATGGAAGAGCGCTTCGGCGATGTCCTGGTCCCGACCGAAGAAGTGGTCGAGATGCGCGCTGGTCAGAAGCGCCGCTCCGAGCGCAAGTTCTTCCCGGGTTACGTGCTGGTCCAGATCGAGACCCACGAAGAAGCCGGTATTCCGCGCATCGACAACGAAAGCTGGCACCTGGTCAAGGAAACCCCGCGCGTCATGGGCTTCATCGGCGGCACGGCCGACCGTCCGCTGCCGATCGCCGATTCCGAGGCCGAAGCCATCCTGAACCGCGTTCAGGAAGGCGTCGAGAAGCCGCGTCCGAAGGTGCTGTTCGAGCCGGGCCAGATGGTCCGCGTCACCGACGGCCCGTTCAACGATTTCAATGGCGTCGTCGAAGAGGTCAACTACGAGAAGAGCCGTCTGCGCGTCTCGGTGCTGATCTTCGGCCGTGCCACTCCGGTCGAACTCGAGTTCGGCCAGGTCGAAAAGGCCGTCTGATCCAGTTGTAGAGTCGAGCCATGCTCGACTCCGGACAAGAAACCGGGCTTGGCCCGGTTTCTCTCGTTTACGTGCCGCTTCAGGCATGTGAAGAAAAAACCTGATATAGTGCGCGGCTCCCCGCTGGGAAGCCAGCAGGACGAGGCCGCCGCAAGGTGGCCTTCAGCATGATTTCAAAACGCGATGCCGGGACGCGTGATTCCCGGTCCGATGGGGAGCCTGTTGTCGAAAGGCGCTAGCACCCGGAGAGTACTCACATGGCAAAGAAAGTTGTCGGTTACATCAAGCTGCAGGTGAAGGCCGGTCAGGCCAACCCCTCGCCGCCGGTCGGTCCTGCGCTGGGTCAGCGCGGTCTGAACATCATGGAATTCTGCAAGGCGTTCAACGCTGCCACGCAGAAGCTCGAGCCGGGCCTGCCGGTTCCGGTGATCATCACGGCCTACTCGGACCGTACGTTCACCTTCATCACCAAGAGCACCCCGGCCACCACCCTGCTGAAGAAGGCCGCTGGCATCTCGTCGGGCTCCAAGCGCCCGAACACCGAGAAGGTCGGCAAGGTCACCCGTAAGCAGCTGGAAGAGATCGCCAAGGCGAAGGAACCGGATCTGACTGCCGCCGATCTGGACGCCGCCGTGCGTACCATCGCTGGCTCTGCCCGTTCCATGGGCCTCGTGGTGGAGGGTTAATAAGATGGCACAGACCAAGCGTGAGAAGGCCATCAAGGCCGCCGTCGTTCCGGGTAAGGCATACGCCTTCGAGGACGCGATCAACATCCTGAAGAGCGCCACCAAGGCCAAGTTCGTCGAGTCGATCGACGTCGCTGTGCGCCTGGGCGTCGATGCGAAGAAGTCCGACCAGCAGGTCCGTGGCTCCACCGTGCTGCCGGCCGGTACCGGCAAGTCGGTCCGCGTCGCCGTGTTCGCTCCGGCCGGTGCCAAGGCTGACGAAGCCCTGGCCGCTGGCGCCGAAGCCGTCGGTATGGATGACCTGGCCGAGAAGATGCAGGCCGGCGATCTGAACTACGACGTCGTCATCGCGACCCCGGACGCCATGCGCGTCGTCGGTAAGCTGGGCACCGTGCTGGGCCCGCGCGGCCTGATGCCGAACCCGAAGGTCGGCACCGTTTCCCCGAACCCGGGTGAAGCCGTGAAGAACGCCAAGTCGGGTCAGGTCCGTTACCGCACCGACAAGGCCGGCATCATCCACTGCACCATCGGCAAGGCCGACTTCGCCGAAGACGCGCTGAAGTCGAACCTGACCGCGCTGCTGCTGGACCTGATCAAGGCCAAGCCGGCCACCTCGAAGGGCACCTACCTGCAGAAGGTTTCGGTCAGCTCGACGATGGGCCCGGGCGTCACCGTCGACCAGTCGTCGCTGACCCTGAAGTAATTGTTTCAAGCGGTCACGGTACCTTCGGTGCCGTGACCGTGACATTTGAAGGCATCGCTGGCAGTGCATCGCCCGCGGTAGCCGTCAAAGACCGCAGGCGCGGTCGTGGCAATACCGGCGACGGGCACGGAAGCTCGATCTGGCAAGGAGTCGCCGCCGGAGCAGTCATGAGCGCTTAATCGATTCCCCGGAATCACCCTGCGTAGATGGTGCCCTTCTGGAGTTTTTCTGGTTCACGCACGTCTGGGTTTCCCAGGTTGGCCCACTCCAGGTCTAGAACGGCCCACCCCCGGAACATCATCCCGATGTTCCCGGCGTCCAGGACGGATGCCGCACAGGACCGCACACGGCAGGAGCCGTAAGCGGAGTTCAATAGGAGGAGTGCAATGGCTCTCAATCTGTCCCAGAAGCAAGAAGTAGTCGCCGAGCTGGCAGACGTCGCCGCCAAGGCCCACTCCTTGATCGCAGCCGAATACGCTGGCACCACGGTCGCCCAGATGACCGCGATGCGCAAGCAGGCTCGTGAAACCGGTGTTTTCTTGAAGGTTGTCAAGAACACCCTGGCTTCGCGCGCCGTTGAAGGCACCGAGTTCGCAGTCGCCCAGGACCAGATGGTTGGTCCGCTGCTGTACGCGTTCTCGCTCGAGGAGCCCGGCGCTGCCGGTCGCCTGATCAAGGAAGCCGCCAAGGGCAACGACAAGCTGAAGGCTAAGGTCGTCGCCATCGGTGGCGAAGTGTTCCCGGCAAGCCACGTCGAAGTGCTGGCCTCGCTGCCGACCCGCGACCAGGCCCTGGCCATGCTGGCCCGCGTCCTGACCGAGCCGGTCACGATGTTTGCCCGCGCCATCAAGGCCGTTGGCGAGAAGCAGGGTGGTGGCGACGTCGCCGCCGACGCTGCCGAGCCGGCCGCCGAGACCGCCTGAGTTTCGACTTACCGTGGTTCCTGACGGAACCTCAACCCAGAAAATCATCCAAAGGTATTAATCATGTCCCTTACCAACGAACAGATCGTCGACGCCATCGCCGAGAAGTCCCTGATGGAAGTGATGGAGCTGGTCAAGGCCATCGAAGAGAAGTTCGGCGTCTCCGCCGCTGCTCCGGTTGCCGTGGCTGCTGCCGCTGGCCCGGCTGCTGCTGTTGAAGAGCAGACCGAGTTCACCGTCACCCTGAAGTCGGCCGGCGACAAGAAGGTCGAAGTCATCAAGGCCGTCCGCGCCATCACCGGCCTGGGCCTGAAGGAAGCGAAGGACCTGGCCGAAGCCGGTGGCGTCCTGAAGGAAGGCGCTTCGAAGGACGACGCCGAGAAGATGAAGAAGGACCTGGAAGCTGCTGGCGCGACTGTCGAAGTCAAGTAAGCAGTTACCTTGCATCGTCACCGATTCACGGCGATGCAGCCAAGGCTGGGGGCGTAAGCCCCCGGCCTTTGGTCGTTGTTGCAGTGTTGTAGATCCACGCCACGCGTGGATGTAACGAGCGGCAAAAAGCCCAACACGGGCTGCGGTCAGACCCCGGCCGGCCAGCGCAGCGCGCGGCAGCGGGGGAGTGGATGCAGACGAGTTGGCAGTTGGAAGTAGCGGGAGAAGGCGTGCTGGTGCCGGCAATACCAGCGACTTCCAACTGACAATTTCAAGTTCCCTTCGGATCGTGGGCGCACGATCCGCACAACAAGGTGGAAGACCTCATGACGTCCTATTCGTTCACCGAAAAAAAGCGTATCCGCAAGGATTTCGGCAAGCAGCGCTCGATTCTCGAAGTGCCGTTCCTGCTCGCCATCCAGGTGGATTCCTATCGTGAATTCCTGCAGGAAAACGTCGATCCGGCCAAGCGCACGGACCACGGCCTGCACGCTGCGCTGAAGTCGGTCTTCCCGATCGCCAGCTACAGCGGCAATGCTGCCCTGGAATACGTCGGCTACAAGCTGGGCGAACCGGTCTTCGACGAGCGTGAGTGCCGCCAGCGTGGCATGAGCTACGGCGCCCCGCTGCGCGTGACCGTGCGCCTGGTGATCTACGACCGTGAGTCGTCGACCAAGGCCATCAAGTACGTGAAGGAGCAGGAGGTCTATCTGGGCGAAATCCCGCTGATGACCGAGAACGGCACCTTCATCGTCAACGGCACCGAGCGCGTCATCGTCTCGCAGCTGCACCGCTCGCCGGGTGTGTTCTTCGACCACGACCGTGGCAAGACCCACAGCTCGGGCAAGCTGCTGTACAGCGCCCGCATCATTCCTTACCGCGGTTCCTGGCTGGACTTCGAGTTCGACCCGAAGGACGCGCTGTTCACCCGTATCGACCGCCGCCGCAAGCTGCCGGTGTCGATCCTGCTGCGCGCGCTTGGCTACAGCAACGAAGAGATGCTGGCCGAGTTCTTCGAGATCAACACCTTCCACATCAACCCGGATGAAGGCGTCCAGCTGGAGCTGGTGCCGGAGCGCCTGCGTGGCGAAACCCTGGGCTTTGACCTCGCCGACGGCGACAAGGTCATCGTGGAAGCCGGCAAGCGCATCACCGCGCGCCACATCAAGCAGCTGGAAGCCTCGGGCATCGCCGCCCTGGCCGTGCCGGACGACTACATCGTCGGCCGCATCCTGTCGCACGACGTGGTCGACGCCTCGACCGGCGAACTGCTGGCCCAGGCCAATGACGAGATCACCGACGAGCAGCTGCAGGCCTTCCGCAAGGCTGGCGTGGATGCCGTGGGCACCCTGTGGGTGAACGATCTGGATCGTGGCCCGTACCTGTCCAACACCCTGCGCATCGACCCGACCAAGACCCAGCTGGAAGCCCTGGTCGAGATCTACCGCATGATGCGTCCGGGCGAGCCGCCGACCAAGGATGCCGCGCAGAACCTGTTCCACAACCTGTTCTTCACCTTCGAGCGCTACGACCTGTCCGCGGTCGGCCGCATGAAGTTCAACCGTCGCGTGGGCCGCAAGGAAACCACCGGCGAAGCCGTGCTGTACGACCGCAAGTACTACGGTGAGCGCAACGACGAAGAGTCCAAGCGCCTGGTCGCCGCCCATGGCGACAGCTCCGACATCCTGGACGTGATCAAGGTCCTGACCGAGATCCGCAACGGTCGCGGCGTGGTCGACGATATCGACCACCTGGGCAACCGTCGCGTGCGTTCGGTCGGTGAAATGGCCGAGAACGTGTTCCGCGTGGGCCTGGTCCGCGTCGAGCGCGCGGTCAAGGAGCGCCTGTCGATGGCCGAGTCGGAAGGCCTGACCCCGCAGGAACTGATCAACGCCAAGCCGGTCGCCGCTGCCATCAAGGAGTTCTTCGGCTCCTCGCAGCTGTCGCAGTTCATGGACCAGAACAACCCGCTGTCGGAAGTGACCCACAAGCGTCGCGTCTCGGCCCTGGGCCCGGGCGGCCTGACCCGTGAGCGCGCCGGCTTCGAAGTGCGTGACGTGCACCCGACCCATTACGGCCGCGTCTGCACCATCGAAACCCCGGAAGGCCCGAACATCGGCCTGATCAACTCGCTGGCCGTGTACGCCCGCACCAACCAGTACGGTTTCCTTGAGACCCCGTACCGCAAGGTCGTGGACGGCAAGGTCTATGACGAAGTCGAGTTCCTGTCGGCGATCGAAGAAAACGAGTACGTCATTGCGCAGGCCAACGCCCTGACCAATGCCGACAGCATGCTGACCGAGCAGTTCGTTCCGTGCCGCTTCCAGGGCGAATCGCTGCTGAAGCCGCCGGCGGAAGTCCACTTCATGGACGTCTCGCCGATGCAGACCGTGTCGATCGCGGCCGCGCTGGTTCCGTTCCTGGAGCACGATGACGCGAACCGCGCACTGATGGGCGCCAACATGCAGCGTCAGGCCGTGCCGACCCTGCGTGCGCAGAAGCCGCTGGTCGGTACCGGCATCGAGCGCGCCGTGGCCCGTGACTCCGGTGTGACCGTGAACGCCCGTCGTGGTGGCGAGATCGTGCAGATCGACGCCGCCCGCATCGTGGTCAAGGTCAACGAGGAAGAGATCGTTGGCGCCACCGACGCAGGCGTGGACATCTACAACCTGGTCAAGTACACCCGTTCGAACCAGAACACCTGCATCAACCAGCGTCCGCTGGTCCAGGTGGGTGACGTCATCGCCCGCGGCGACGTGCTGGCCGACGGTCCGTCCACCGACATCGGTGAACTGGCCCTGGGCCAGAACATGCTGATCGCGTTCATGCCGTGGAACGGCTACAACTTCGAAGACTCCATCCTGCTCTCCGAGCGCGTGGTGGAAGAGGATCGTTACACCACGATCCACATCGAAGAGCTGACCTGCGTTGCGCGTGACACCAAGCTGGGGCCGGAGGAAATCTCCGCCGACATCCCGAACGTCTCCGAGCAGGCGCTGAACCGCCTGGACGAGAGCGGCGTGGTGTACATCGGTGCCGAAGTCCGCGCCGGCGACATCATGGTCGGCAAGGTCACCCCGAAGGGCGAAAGCCAGCTGACCCCGGAAGAGAAGCTGCTGCGCGCGATCTTCGGCGAGAAGGCTTCGGACGTTAAGGACAGCTCGCTGCGCGTTCCGCCGGGCATGGACGGCACCGTCATCGACGTGCAGGTCTTCACCCGCGACGGCATCGAGAAGGACAAGCGCGCCCGCCAGATCGAAGAGTCTGAAATCAAGCGCGTCAAGAAGGACTTCGACGACCAGTTCCGCATCCTGGAAGCCGCCATCTACATGCGTCTGCGTTCGCAGATCGTGGGCAAGGTGGTCAACGGTGGCGCTGGCCTGAAGAAGGGTGACGTGATCAGCGACGCCTTCCTGGACGGCCTGAAGAAGGCTGACTGGTTCGCCCTGCGCATGAAGGACGAGGACGCTTCGGAAGCCATCGAGCGCGCGCAGAAGCAGATCCAGGCGCACGAGAAGGAGTTCGAGCGTCGCTTCGCCGACAAGCGCGGCAAGATCACCGCCGGTGACGACCTCGCCCCGGGCGTGCTGAAGATGGTCAAGGTATTCCTGGCCGTGAAGCGCCGCATCCAGCCGGGTGACAAGATGGCAGGCCGCCACGGCAACAAGGGTGTGGTCTCCAACGTGGTGCCGGTCGAGGACATGCCGTACATGGCCTCGGGCGAGACCGTGGACATCGTGCTGAACCCGCTGGGCGTGCCGTCGCGTATGAACATCGGCCAGATCCTGGAAGTGCACCTGGGCTGGGCCGCCAAGGGCCTGGGCCGCAAGATCCAGGCGATGATGGAGGCCCAAGCCGCCGTTGCCGACCTGCGCAAGTTCCTGGACGACATCTACAACCACGACGACACCAACGTGGCCAACCGTGTCGACCTGTCGCAGTTCAGCGACGAGGAACTGCTGCGTCTGGCCCGCAACCTGACCGACGGCGTGCCGATGGCCACTCCGGTGTTCGACGGCGCCACCGAAGCGGAAATCAAGCGCATGCTGGAACTGGCCGACCTGCCGAGCAGTGGCCAGACCCAGCTGTACGACGGCCGCACCGGTGAAGCGTTCGATCGCCACACCACCGTGGGTTACATGCACTATCTGAAGCTGAACCACCTGGTCGACGACAAGATGCACGCCCGTTCGACCGGTCCGTACTCGCTCGTCACCCAGCAGCCGCTGGGCGGCAAGGCGCAGTTCGGCGGCCAGCGCTTCGGTGAAATGGAAGTCTGGGCGCTGGAAGCCTACGGCGCGGCCTACACCCTGCAGGAAATGCTGACGGTGAAGTCCGATGACGTGCAGGGCCGCAACCAGATGTACAAGAACATCGTCGACGGTGAGCACGAGATGGTCGCGGGCATGCCGGAATCCTTCAACGTGCTCGTGAAGGAAATCCGCTCGCTGGCTATCAACATGGAACTGGAAGACAACTGATCCATGCCGGCGCGGCGGTCCGCCGCCGCGCCGCTGGCAGTGAACTGAAAGCCCATCGACACAGCATTCCTCCTTCTGGAGAACACCATGAAAGACCTGCTCAACCTCTTCAACCAGCAGCGCCAGACGCTGGACTTCGACGCGATCAAGATCGCGCTGGCTTCGCCGGACCTGATCCGTTCGTGGTCCTTCGGCGAAGTGAAGAAGCCGGAAACCATCAACTACCGTACCTTCAAGCCGGAACGCGACGGCCTGTTCTGCGCCGCCATCTTCGGCCCGGTGAAGGACTACGAGTGCCTGTGCGGCAAGTACAAGCGCATGAAGCACCGCGGCGTGGTCTGCGAAAAGTGCGGCACCGAAGTGACCCTGGCCAAGGTGCGTCGCGAGCGCATGGGCCACATCGACCTGGCCTCGCCGGTCGCGCACATCTGGTTCCTGAAGTCGCTGCCGTCGCGCATCGGCCTGATGCTGGACATGACCCTGCGCGACATCGAGCGCGTGCTGTACTTCGAAGCCTACGTGGTGACCGAGCCGGGCCTGACCGCCCTGGAACGCCGCCAGCTGCTGACCGAAGAACAGTACCTGCAGGCCCGCCAGGAGCACGGTGACGACTTCGACGCCGCCATGGGCGCCGAGGCCGTGTACGAACTGCTGCGCACCATCGACCTGCAGTCGGAAATGACCCGCCTGCGCGAGGAAATCGCCGCTACCGGTTCGGAAACCAAGCTCAAGCGCCTCACCAAGCGCATCAAGCTGATCGAAGCCTTCCTGGAATCGGGCAACCGTCCGGAGTGGATGGTCATGACCGTGCTGCCGGTGCTGCCGCCGGACCTGCGTCCGCTGGTCCCGCTGGATGGCGGCCGCTTCGCGACCTCCGACCTGAACGACCTGTACCGCCGCGTCATCAACCGCAACAACCGCCTGCGCCGCCTGCTCGAACTGAGCGCGCCGGACATCATCGTGCGCAATGAAAAGCGCATGCTGCAGGAATCGGTCGATGCGCTGCTGGACAACGGCCGTCGTGGCCGTGCCATCACCGGCACCAACAAGCGCCCGCTGAAGTCGCTGGCCGACATGATCAAGGGCAAGCAGGGTCGCTTCCGCCAGAACCTGCTCGGCAAGCGCGTCGACTACTCGGGCCGTTCGGTCATCGTGGTCGGTCCGTACCTGCGCCTGCACCAGTGCGGCCTGCCGAAGAAGATGGCGCTCGAGCTGTTCAAGCCGTTCGTCTTCGCCAAGCTGCAGCGTCGTGGCCTGGCCACCACCATCAAGGCTGCCAAGAAGCTGGTCGAGCGCGAAGAAGCCGAAGTCTGGGACATCCTGGAAGAGGTCATCCGCGAGCATCCGGTGATGCTGAACCGTGCGCCGACCCTGCACCGTCTGGGCATCCAGGCGTTCGAGCCGGTGCTGATCGAAGGCAAGGCCATCCAGCTGCACCCGCTGGTCTGCACCGCGTTCAACGCCGACTTCGACGGTGACCAGATGGCCGTCCACGTGCCGCTCTCGCTGGAAGCCCAGCTGGAAGCGCGTGCGCTGATGATGTCCACCAACAACATCCTGTCGCCGGCCAACGGCGAGCCGATCATCGTGCCGTCGCAGGACGTCGTGCTGGGTCTGTACTACATGACCCGCTCGCTGGAAAACAAGAAGGGCGAGGGCATGGCCTTCGCCAACATCGCCGAAGTCAAGCGTGCCTACGACAACCGCGTGGTGGAACTGCACGCCAAGGTCAAGGTCCGCATCACCGAGGTGGTGACCGACGAAGACGGCAACAAGCAGAACAAGACCTCGATCGTGGACACCACGATCGGTCGCGCCCTGCTGGCTGAAATCCTGCCGGAAGGCCTGCCGTTCGCGCTGGCCAATGTCGAGCTGACCAAGAAGAACATCAGCCGCCTGATCAACTCCAGCTACCGCCAGCTGGGCCTGAAGGACACGGTCGTGTTCGCCGACAAGCTGATGTACACCGGCTTCGCGTACGCGACCCGCGCCGGCGTCTCCATCGGCATCGACGACATGCTGATCCCGGACGAGAAGAAGGGCATCCTCACCGAGGCCGAAGCCGAAGTGCTGGAAATCCAGGAGCAGTACCAGTCGGGCCTGGTCACCGCCGGCGAGCGCTACAACAAGGTGGTCGACATCTGGTCGCGCACCAACGAGCGCATCGCCAAGGCGATGATGGACACCATCGGTACCGAGAAGGTGGTCAACGCCAAGGGTGAGACCATCGACCAGAAGTCGATGAACTCGCTGTACATCATGGCCGACTCCGGTGCGCGTGGTTCGCAGGCGCAGATCCGTCAGCTGGCCGGCATGCGCGGCCTGATGGCCCGTCCGGATGGCTCGATCATCGAGACGCCCATCAAGGCGAACTTCCGCGAAGGCCTGAACGTGCAGGAGTACTTCAACTCCACCCACGGTGCCCGTAAGGGTCTGGCCGATACCGCGCTGAAGACCGCGAACTCGGGTTACCTGACCCGTCGTCTGGTCGACGTCGCGCAGGACGTGGTGATCACCGAGGTGGATTGCGGTACCACCGAAGGCCTGATCATGACCCCGATCGTGGAAGGCGGCGACGTGGTCGAGCCGCTGAAGGACCGCGTGCTGGGTCGCGTGGTTGCCGAGGACGTGTTCCTGCCGGGCAACGACGAAGATCCGATCGTCACCCGCAACACCCTGCTGGACGAAGCCTGGGTTGCCAAGCTGGAAGATGCCGGCGTGCAGACCATCAAGGTCCGCTCGACCATCTCCTGCGAATCGGCCTTCGGTGTCTGCTCGCGCTGCTACGGCCGCGATCTGGCCCGTGGTCACCTGGTCAACATCGGTGAAGCGGTCGGCGTCATCGCCGCCCAGTCCATCGGTGAGCCGGGTACCCAGCTGACCATGCGTACGTTCCACATCGGTGGTGCGGCGTCGCGAGCTGCTGCGGTCGACAACATCACCGTCAAGACCACCGGCTCGGTCAAGTTCAGCAACCTCAAGTCCGTCGAGCATGCCAACGGCTCGCTGGTGGCAGTGTCGCGCTCGGGCGAAATCTCGGTGCTCGATGCCCACGGCCGTGAGCGTGAGCGTTACAAGCTGCCGTACGGTGCGACCATCACGTCCAAGGACGGTGATGCGATCAAGGCGGGCCAGACCGTGGCCAACTGGGATCCGCATAACCACCCGATCGTGTCGGAAGTGGCCGGCTTCATCCGCTTCATCGACTTCGTCGACGGCATCACCGTCATCGAGAAGACCGACGAGCTGACCGGCCTTGCTTCGCGCGAAATCACCGATCCGAAGCGTCGTGGTACCCAGGCCAAGGATCTGCGCCCGATCGTGCGCATCGTCGACGCCAAGGGCAACGACCTGTCGATTCCGGGCACCGACCTGCCGGCGCAGTACCTGCTGCCGCCGCGCTCGATCGTCAACCTGCAGGACGGCGCTGCCGTCGGCGTGGGTGACGTGGTCGCCAAGATTCCGCAGGAAGCGTCGAAGACCCGCGACATCACCGGTGGTCTGCCGCGCGTGGCCGATCTGTTCGAAGCGCGCAAGCCGAAGGATCCGGCGGTGCTGGCCGAGCGTTCGGGCATCATCAGCTTCGGCAAGGACACCAAGGGCAAGCAGCGCCTGATCATCAAGGACACCGATGGTTCGGAGCACGAAGAGCTGATTCCGAAGTACCGCCAGGTCATCGTGTTCGAAGGCGAGCATGTCACCAAGGGTGAAACCATCGTGGACGGCGAGCCGAGCCCGCAGGACATCCTGCGCCTGCTGGGTGTCGAACCGTTGGCGGCCTACCTGGTGAAGGAAATCCAGGACGTGTACCGCCTGCAGGGCGTGAAGATCAACGACAAGCACATCGAGGTGATCACCCGCCAGATGCTGCGCAAGGTCGAGATCACCGACCAGGGCAGCAGCAAGTTCCTGAACGGCGAGCAGGTGGAGCGTCAGCGCGTTATCGAGGAGAATGCCCGCCTTGCAGCCCGCAACGAGCTGCCGGCGCACTTCGATCCGGTCCTGCTGGGTATCACCAAGGCCTCGCTGGCGACCGAATCGTTCATCTCGGCCGCGTCGTTCCAGGAAACCACCCGCGTGCTGACCGAAGCGGCCGTCCGCGGTACCAAGGACAACCTGCGCGGTCTGAAGGAAAACGTGATCGTGGGCCGCCTGATCCCGGCCGGTACCGGTCTGTCGTACCACAGCAGCCGCCGCCGCGGCGCTTCGGGTCTGACCGACTCGGAGATGCAGGCCCTGACCGGCACCCCGGCTGCAGTCGAGGCTCCGGCCGTTGAAGCTGAAGCTGAACAGGCGTCCGGCGAAGAATGAGGTATCCGGTCCGGCCGCAAGGCCGGACCACCCCGTCGGTTCATCGACGGGTAGGGAAAGGGCAGGGGAGGTCGTCCGCGATCGCCCCGGCCAACCTGAACGGGGTACATGGAGGCCCCCCAGTAACGTTCCAGGATCAGGAACGGGCTTGACAGGAGGCGTTTGACTGCTTTCCTGACGGGTTGCTACAATCGTCTGTCTCAGCAGGCCAGAATTTTGGCCTGCTTTAACATTTCCGCATCTCTGGTCGGATTTTCCGGCCACCAATCAGAAGAACCTACTGATGGCGACGATCAACCAGCTGGTCCGCAAGCCGCGGCAAGCGACCACCTACAAGAGTGCCTCGCCGGCGCTCGACAAGTGCCCGCAGCGCCGTGGCGTCTGCACCCGTGTCTACACCACCACTCCGAAGAAGCCGAACTCGGCTCTGCGCAAGGTTGCCAAGGTCCGCCTGACCAACCAGGAAGAAGTGATTTCCTACATCGGTGGTGAAGGCCACAACCTGCAGGAGCACTCCGTGGTCCTGATCCGCGGCGGTCGCGTCAAGGACCTGCCGGGTGTGCGTTACCACACCGTTCGTGGCTCGCTCGACGCCGCCGGCGTTGCCAAGCGTCGCCAGGCCCGTTCCAAGTACGGCGCCAAGCGTCCGAAGGCATAAGGAGAGAGCACTATGTCGCGTAAGGGTAATACTCCGCAGCGTTCCGTCCTGCCCGATCCGAAGCACGGAAGCGAAACCATCGCCCGCTTCATCAACATGGTCATGCAGAGCGGCAAGAAGTCCGTCGCCGAAAAGATCGTGTACGGCGCCATGGACGTGATCACCGAGAAGAACAGCAGCGCCAACGCCATTGAGCTGGTGCAGAAGGCTCTGGACAACGTCGCTCCGGCGGTCGAAGTCAAGTCGCGCCGCGTCGGTGGTGCCACCTACCAGGTGCCGGTCGAAGTGCGTTCGTCGCGCAAGATGGCTCTGGCCATGCGCTGGCTGATCGACTCCGCGCGCAAGCGTGGTGAGAACACCATGCCGAAGAAGCTGGCTGCTGAACTGATCGACGCCTCGGAAAACCGTGGCGGCGCCATCAAGAAGCGCGAAGAAACCCACCGCATGGCCGAAGCCAACAAGGCATTCGCCCACTACCGCTGGTGAGTTTGACGGCCTTGTAAAACAGGCAGGGCAGCACCACTTCGGTGCGTGCTGCCTCGCGGTCCCAGAAGGGCTGCGCCAATCCGAAGGCCGCCGAAAGGCGGCGTTCGGCCATCCGAAATCCAAGAAATCTGAGAGGCTCCCGTGGCCCGTTCCACTCCCATCGAGCGTTACCGTAACTTCGGCATCATGGCTCACATCGATGCCGGCAAGACCACCACGTCCGAGCGCATCCTGTTCTACACCGGCAAGAGCCACAAGATCGGTGAAGTGCACGACGGCGCCGCCACCATGGACTGGATGGAGCAGGAGCAGGAGCGTGGCATCACGATCCAGTCCGCTGCCACCACCGCGTTCTGGAAGGGCATGGACAAGTCCCTGCCGGAGCACCGCTTCAACATCATCGACACCCCCGGGCACGTCGACTTCACCATCGAAGTGGAGCGCTCGCTGCGCGTGCTCGACGGTGCCGTCTTCGTCCTGTGCGCCGTCGGTGGCGTGCAGCCGCAGTCGGAAACCGTGTGGCGCCAGGCCAACAAGTACCACGTGCCGCGCATCGCGTTCGTCAACAAGATGGACCGCACCGGTGCCAACTTCCAGAAGGTCGTCGGCCAGCTGAAGGCCAAGCTGGGCGCGGTTGCCGTGCCGATGCAGCTGCCGATCGGCGCTGAAGACAACTTCAAGGGCGTTGTCGACCTGCTGAAGATGAAGGCCATCCATTGGGATGAGGCTTCGCAGGGCATGAAGTTCGAGTACGGTGAAATCCCGGCCGAACTGCAGGGCCCGGCTGAAGAGGCTCGCCAGTTCATGGTCGAGACCGCTGCCGAAGCCAGCGAAGAGCTGATGGAAAAGTACCTGGGCGGCGAAGAGCTGGCCGAGGCTGAAATCATCAATGCGCTGCGTACTCGCACCCTGGCCACTGAAATCGTGCCGATGTACTGCGGCTCGGCCTTCAAGAACAAGGGCGTGCAGGCCATGCTGGACGGCGTGATCCAGCTGCTGCCGTCGCCGGTCGACGTGCCGGACGTGAAGGGCGTGGACGTTGACGACGACACCGTCGAAATGACCCGCAAGTCGGACGACAAGGCTCCGTTCTCGTCGCTGGCCTTCAAGATCATCACCGACCCGTTCGTCGGCGCGCTGACCTTCTTCCGTGTCTACTCGGGCACCCTGAACGGTGGCGACACCGTGCTGAACTCGGTGAAGGGCAAGAAGGAGCGCATCGGCCGCATCCTGCAGATGCACTCGAACAACCGCGAGGAAATCAAGGAAGTTCTGGCCGGTGACATCGCCGCTGCCGTGGGCCTGAAGGACACCACCACCGGTGACACCCTGTGCGCCGTGGACGCCCCGATCATCCTGGAGCGCATGACGTTCCCGGAGCCGGTGATCTCGATGGCCGTCGAGCCGAAGACCAAGTCGGACCAGGAAAAGATGGGTCTGGCCCTGGGCCGTCTGGCGCAGGAAGATCCGTCGTTCCGCGTCAAGACCGACGAAGAATCCGGCCAGACCATCATCTCGGGCATGGGCGAGCTGCACCTGGACATCATCGTCGACCGCCTGAAGCGCGAGTTCAACGTTGAAGCCAACGTCGGCGCGCCGCAGGTGGCCTACCGCGAAACCATCACCCTGGCCGACGTCAAGTCGGACTACAAGCACGCCAAGCAGTCCGGTGGTAAGGGTCAGTACGGTCACGTCGTGATCGAGCTGTCGCCGATCACCGCTGAAGATCGCGCCGATCCGAAGATCGCTCCGATGATCAAGGACGACTTCCTGTTCATCAACGACATCACCGGCGGCGTGATCCCGAAGGAATTCATTCCGTCGGTTGAAAAGGGCCTGCGCGAAACCATCACCAGCGGCCCGCTGGCTGGCTTCCCGGTCGTGGACGTCAAGGTGAAGCTGGTGTTCGGTTCGTACCACGACGTCGACTCCTCGGAAATGGCGTTCAAGCTGGCTTCGTCGATGGCCTTCAAGCAGGGCTTCGCCAAGGCCAAGCCGGTGCTGCTGGAGCCGATCATGAAGGTCGAGATCGTGACCCCGGAGGATTACCAGGGTGACGTGATGGGCGACGTCAGCCGTCGTCGCGGCGTGCTGCAGGGTTCCGACACCACCGGTGACGGTTCGGCCAGCATCATCAACGCGATGATCCCGCTGGGTGAAATGTTCGGCTACGCCACTGCGCTGCGTTCGCAGACCCAGGGCCGCGCCACCTTCACCATGGAATTCGATCACTACGAGCCGGCGCCGACCAACATCGCCGAAGCCGTCATGAAGAAGGGCTGAGCCTCGCTCAGCCTCTCTTGAAACCACTTACGAACAATCAAGGTATAGAACAATGGCAAAGGGTAAGTTCGAGCGCACCAAGCCGCACGTCAACGTCGGCACCATCGGTCACGTCGATCACGGCAAGACCACGCTGACCGCTGCACTGACCAAGATCGGTGCCGAGCGCTTCGGTGGCGAGTTCAAGGATTACTCCTCGATCGACGCCGCTCCGGAAGAAAAGGCTCGTGGTATCACGATCTCGACCGCGCACGTCGAATACGAATCCCCGGTCCGTCACTACGCCCACGTCGATTGCCCGGGCCACGCTGACTACGTCAAGAACATGATCACCGGTGCCGCCCAGATGGACGGCGCGATCCTGGTGTGCTCGGCCGCTGACGGCCCGATGCCGCAGACCCGCGAGCACATCCTGCTGTCGCGTCAGGTCGGCGTGCCGTACATCGTCGTGTTCCTGAACAAGGCCGACATGGTTGACGACGCCGAGCTGCTCGAGCTGGTCGAGATGGAAGTGCGCGAGCTGCTGAGCAAGTACGACTTCCCGGGCGACGACACCCCGATCATCGCCGGTTCGGCCCGTCTGGCGCTGGAAGGCGACCAGAGCGACATCGGTGTGCCGGCCATCCTGAAGCTGGTCGACGCCCTGGACAGCTGGATTCCGGAGCCGGAGCGCGCGATCGACAAGCCGTTCCTGATGCCGGTGGAAGACGTGTTCTCGATCTCGGGCCGCGGCACCGTGGTGACCGGTCGTATCGAGCGCGGCGTGATCAAGGTTGGCGACGAAATCGAAATCGTCGGCATCCGTCCGGTGCAGAAGACCACCGTGACCGGCGTTGAAATGTTCCGCAAGCTGCTGGACCAGGGTCAGGCAGGCGACAACGCTGGCCTGCTGCTGCGCGGCACCAAGCGTGACGACGTCGAGCGTGGCCAGGTCCTGGCCAAGCCGGGTTCGATCAAGCCGCACACCAAGTTCGAAGGCGAAGTCTACGTCCTGTCGAAGGACGAGGGCGGCCGTCACACCCCGTTCTTCAACGGCTACCGTCCGCAGTTCTACTTCCGCACCACCGACATCACCGGCGCAGCTGCACTGCCGGAAGGCGTCGAAATGGTGATGCCGGGTGACAACGTCAAGATGGTCGTCACCCTGATCAACCCGGTGGCAATGGACGAAGGCCTGCGCTTCGCCATCCGCGAAGGCGGCCGTACCGTCGGCGCCGGCGTGGTCTCGAAGATCATCGAGTAATCTGGTAGTATCTGCGCCCCGATGTTGCCTGGGTAGGGCATCGGGGCGTATCAAATGGGAAAGCAGGCACAGGATGTGCCTTGTGTTCCCCGGACCAGGAAGGGTCAATGCCATTCAGGCGGCGTCAACAGGCGACTGTTGACAGCTGCCTTGCGTGCCATTATGCTTCTACGTCTGGGCAGGCCTGGGAACGGGTCTGCCTACGTTTTTGAGGTCTATGGAGTGACCTTGTCGGCCTGCAGGAGTGTGGGCCGTCCGTATTCAGGAATTTCATGGGACAAAGCAACCCAGAGGCTTTGTCTGTCGCTCTTTTAACGAAGGAACCTACCGCCATGGCGGACCAAAAGATCCGGATCCGGCTGAAAGCGTTCGATCATCGTCTGATCGACCGTTCGGCCAGCGAGATCGTTGAAACGGCAAAGCGGACCGGCGCGCAAGTGCGTGGCCCGATCCCGCTGCCGACCAAGATCGAGCGTTACACCGTTCTCGTTTCCCCGCACGTCGACAAGGACGCGCGTGACCAGTACGAGACCCGCACGCACAAGCGCGTGCTCGATATCGTTGACCCGAATGACAAGACCGTGGACGCGCTGATGAAGCTCGAACTGGCTGCCGGCGTCGACGTTCAGATCAAGCTGACCTGAGGACTACGACCATGACGAAGAAGTATTCGTTGGGCTTCGTGGGCCGCAAGGCCGGCATGAGCCGCGTGTTCACTGAAGATGGCCGCTCCATCCCGGTGACCCTGATCGAAGCAACCCCGAACCGCATCGCGCAGATCAAGACCGTCGAAACCGACGGCTACAGCGCCGTGCAGGTGACCGTCGGCGCGCGTCGCGCTGCTCTGGTCAACAAGCCGGAAGCCGGCCACTTCGCCAAGGCGAAGGTGGAAGCGGGTCGTGGCCTGTGGGAATTCCGCGTTGAAGACGCGCAGCTCGGCGATTTCGCCGTTGGCGGCGAAGTCAAGGCGGACATCTTCGAAGTCGGCCAGATCGTCGACGTTCAGGGTGTCACCAAGGGTAAGGGCTTCCAGGGCACCATCAAGCGCCACAACTTCCGTATGGGCGATGCAACCCACGGTAACTCGCTGTCGCATCGCGCGCCGGGTTCGCTGGGTCAGCGCCAGACCCCGGGTCGCGTTTTCCCGGGCAAGAAGATGTCGGGCCACATGGGCGCGGTGCAGCAGAGCACCCAGAACCTGGAAGTGGTCAAGGTCGACGTCGAGCGCGGTCTGATCGCCGTTCGCGGCGCCGTTCCGGGCGCGGCGGGTGGCGACGTGATCGTCCGTCCGGCGAGCAAGGCATAAGGAGAGATGACGATGGAACTCGTTATCACGGGTAGCAACAACAAGGTCTCGGTCTCCGACGCCGTGTTCGGTCGCGATTTCAGCGAAGATCTGGTCCACCAGGTCGTCGTTGCCTACCGCAACGCCGGTCGCGCCGGCACCAAGGCACAGAAGACTCGCTCCGAAGTGGCTGGTACCACCAAGAAGTCGAAGAAGCAGAAGGGCGGCGGCGCGCGTCATGGCGCACTGACGGCTCCGATCTTCGTCGGCGGCGGTGTCACCTTCGCGGCCAAGCCGCGCAGCTTCGAGCAGAAGGTCAATCGTAAGCAGTACCGTGCCGCCATGTGCGCGATCCTGTCCGAGCTGAACCGTCAGGGCCGTCTGACCATCGTGGAGTCCTTCGACGTCGAAGTGACCAACACGAAGGGTCTGATCGCCAAGCTGGCCGGCCTGGAAGTGGGCAAGCGCCCGCTGATCGTCACCGAAGAAGCGTCCGAGCACCTGTACCTGTCCGCCCGCAATCTGCCGTACGTGCAGGTGCGTGACGTCCAGGGTCTGGATCCGGTCTCGCTGGTGGGTGCCGACACGGTCGTCATCACCGCTGACGCGGTCAAGAAGGTCGAGGAGTGGCTGGCATGAACAGCAACGAAAAAATCTTCAGCGTGCTGCGTGCCCCGCGTGTCTCCGAAAAGACCGCGCGCCTGCAGGAACTCTCCAACCAGTATGTCTTCGAAGTTTCGAACGAAGCCACCAAGGCCGATGTAAAGGCCGCGGTTGAGCAGCTGTTCGACGTCAAGGTCGAAGCCGTCAACGTGGTCAACGTCAAGGGCAAGAACAAGTCCTTCCGTAACCGTGCTGGCCGCCGCGGCGATTGGCGCAAGGCGTACGTTCGCCTGGCCGATGGCCAGTCGATCGATGTAACGGCCAAGGCCTGAGGTACATCCCATGCCATTGATGAAATTCAAGCCCACTTCCCCCGGCCGCCGTTCGGCCGTGCGCGTGGTCACTCCCGACCTGCACAAGGGTGCTCCGCACGCTGCGCTGGTCGAGTCGCAGAGCCGCTCGGGTGGTCGTAACCACCATGGCCGCATCACCGTGCGTCACGTCGGTGGTGGTGCCAAGCAGCACTACCGCATCATCGACTTCAAGCGCAACAAGCTGGGCATCCCGGCGCGCGTGGAACGCATCGAATACGATCCGAACCGCACCGCGCACATCGCTCTGCTGTGCTACGTCGACGGTGAGCGTCGCTACATCATCGCCCCGAAGGGCCTGAAGGCTGGTGATCAGGTGATCGCTGGTTCGGATGCCCCGATCAAGGCCGGCAACACCCTGCCGCTGCGCAACATCCCGGTCGGCACCACCATCCACTGCATCGAACTGAAGCCGGGCAAGGGCGCTCAGATCGCTCGCGCCGCGGGTGCGGCCGTGCAGCTGGTGGCTCGTGAAGGCATCTACGCCACCCTGCGCCTGCGCTCGGGTGAAATGCGTAAGGTTCCGGTCGAGTGCTGCGCCACCATCGGCGAAGTCGGCAACGACGAGCACAGCCTGGAAAAGCTGGGCAAGGCCGGTGCCAAGCGTTGGCGCGGCGTCCGCCCGACCGTTCGTGGTGCTGCCATGAACCCGGTTGACCACCCGCACGGTGGTGGTGAGGCGAAGGCCGGCCAGGGTAATCCGCATCCGGTCACCCCGTGGGGTGTCCCGACCAAGGGTTACAAGACGCGCCATAACAAGCGCACTCAGCAGTTCATCGTCCGCGATCGTAGGGGCTAATCGACCATGGCACGTTCACTCAAGAAGGGCCCGTTCGTCGATCACCACCTCGTCAAGAAGGTGGAGGCCGCTGCGGGCAGCAAGAAGCCGATCAAGACCTGGTCGCGCCGTTCGATGATCCTGCCTGACATGGTAGGCGTCACCATTGCCGTGCATAACGGCAAGAACCACATCCCGGTTCTCGTCAACGAGAACATGGTCGGCCACAAGCTCGGCGAATTTGCCATCACCCGGACCTTCAAGGGTCACGGTGGTGACAAGAAGTCGGGCAAGTAAGGAGAGATGACAATGGAAGCGAAAGCCATCCTGCGCACTGCGCGCATCTCCCCGCAGAAGGCTCGTCTGGTCGCTGACCAGGTGCGCGGTCTGCCGGCCGAGCGTGCGGTCAACCTGCTGAAGTTCTCGGACAAGAAGGCTGCCCACCTGATCAAGAAGGTGGTGGAGTCGGCTATTGCAAATGCCGAAAACAACCAGGGCGCCGACGTCGACGAGCTGAAGGTTCAGACCATCATGGTTGATGAAGGTCCGACCCTGAAGCGTTTCATGGCGCGGGCGAAAGGCCGCGGTACCCGCATCCTCAAGCGCACCAGCCACATCACTGTGGTTGTGGGCGCCGCCAAGTAAGCGGATAAGGAAAAGACCATGGGTCATAAAGTTCATCCGATTGGTATCCGCCTCGGCATTTCCAAGGACTGGAACTCCAAGTGGTACGCCAACAAGGCCGAGTTCGCTGGTTACCTGGCAGCCGACCTGAAAGTGCGCGACATGCTGCGCAAGAAGCTGGCTCAGGCCGGCATCAGCAAGATCCTGATCGAGCGTCCGGCCAAGACCGCTCGCGTGACGATCCACACCGCCCGTCCGGGCGTGGTGATCGGCAAGCGCGGTGAGGACATCGAGAAGCTGCGCAAGGAAGTGAGCGAAATGATGGGCGTCCCGGCGCACATCAACGTCACCGAAGTGCGCAAGCCGGAACTGGACGCGCAGCTCGTTGCCGAGTCGATCGCCCAGCAGCTGGAGCGTCGCATCATGTTCCGCCGTGCAATGAAGCGCTCGGTCGGCAACGCGATGCGCCTGGGTGCCCTGGGCATCAAGGTCAACGTCGGTGGCCGCCTCAACGGTGCAGAAATCGCCCGTTCGGAGTGGTACCGCGAAGGCCGCGTGCCGCTGCACACCCTGCGTGCCGACATCGACTATGGCTTCGCTGAAGCCAAGACGACCTACGGCATCATCGGCATCAAGGTCTGGATCTACAAGGGCGAGGTCTTCGATTTCTCCCAGGTTGGCCAGGAAAAGCAGGACGACACCCCGTCGCGCAACGATCGTCACGATCGCGGCGACCGTGGTGACCGTCAGCGCCCGGCCCGTGAAGCGAGGTAACGACAATGTTGCAACCCAAGCGAACCAAGTACCGCAAGGTACACAAGGGCCGTAACGATGGCCTGAGCTGGAGCGCCAACGCTGTCAGCTTCGGCGAATACGGCCTGAAGGCAACCGCACACGGTCAGCTGACCGCGCGTCAGATCGAAGCGGCCCGCCGCTCGATCAGCCGCTACGTCAAGCGCGGCGGCAAGATGTGGATCCGCGTGTTCCCCGACAAGCCCATCACCAAGAAGCCCATCGAAGTCCGAATGGGTTCTGGTAAGGGTAACGTGGAATACTGGGTGGCCCAGATCCAGCCCGGCCGCATGATCTATGAAATCGAGGGTGTTTCCGAGGAAGTGGCTCGCGAGGCGTTCCGCCTGGCCGCCGCCAAGCTCTCGGTCACCACCACTTTCGTGACCCGTACGGTGCGCTGATGGATATCAAAACTCTCCGTGAAAAGTCGGCTGACGAACTCAAGGCCCACCTGATCGACCTGCGTAAGGAACAGTTCTCTGTCCGTATGCAGCAGGTCACCGGCCAGCTGCCGAAGACCCACGACATTCGCCGGGTCCGTCGCGAGATTGCTCGCGTCAAGACCCTGCTCGGCAGCACGAAGTAAGGATGGCCGCTATGAGCGACAATACTGAAAAGAAGACGCTGCGCACGGTCGAAGGCCGTGTCGTCAGCAACAAGATGGACAAGACGGTTACCGTCCTGGTTGAGCGTCAGGTCAAGCACGCGTTGTACGGCAAGTACATCAAGCGCTCGACGAAGCTGCACGCCCACGATGCCGACAACGCCTGCAAGGAAGGCGATGTCGTCCGCGTGACCGAGATTGCTCCGATGTCCAAGACCAAGAACTGGCGCGTGGTGGAAGTCATCACGCGTGCGGCTGAATAAGGAGTCTGAATCATGATCCAGATGCAGAGCTACCTTGACGTCGCGGACAATTCGGGTGCCAAGCAGGTGATGTGCTTCAAGGTGCTGGGTGGTTCCAAGCGCCGTTACGCCGGCATCGGCGACATCATCAAGGTCACCGTGAAGGATGCGATTCCGCGCGGCAAGGTCAAGAAGGGTGAAGTGTATGACGCCGTCGTGGTGCGTACCCGCAAGGGTGTGCGTCGCGCCGACGGCTCGCTGATCCGCTTCGACGGCAACGCTGCCGTTCTGCTGAACAGCAAGCAGGAGCCGATCGGTACCCGTATCTTCGGGCCGGTGACCCGTGAACTTCGTTCGGAGAAGTTCATGAAGATCGTCTCGCTCGCTCCCGAAGTGCTGTGAGCGACAGGAGATAATCATGGCTAACCGTATCAAGAAGGGCGACCAGGTTGTCGTCAACGCTGGCAAGGACAAGGGCAAGCAGGGCGAAGTCGTCCGCGTCGACGGCGACCGTGTGGTCGTCGCCAACGTGAACATCGTCAAGCGCCACACCAAGCCGAACCCGCAGGCAGGTGTTGCCGGCGGCGTGGTCGAGCGCGAAGCTTCGATCCATATCTCCAACGTGAATGTTCTGAACCCGGCTTCGGGCAAGGGCGAACGCGTTGGCTTCAAGGTGCTGGAGGATGGACGCAAACTGCGTGTGTTCCGCTCCAGCGGTGAGGCGCTCGACGCCTGAGGAATGAGAAGATGAGTTCCCGTCTCGAAAAGTTCTACAAGGACGAAGTGGTGCCGGCGCTGATGAAGCAGTTCGGCTACACCAATCCGATGGAAGTGCCGAAGCTGGTCAAGGTCACCCTGAACATGGGTGTCGGCGAAGCGGCCACCAACAAGAAGATCCTGGAAAACGCCGTCGGCGACATGACCAAGATTTCCGGCCAGAAGCCGGTTGTCACCAAGTCGCGTGTGTCGGTTGCGTCGTTCAAGATCCGCGATGGTTGGCCGATCGGCTGCAAGACCACGCTGCGTCGCCACAAGATGTACGAGTTCCTGGATCGCCTGATCAACATCTCGCTGCCGCGCGTGCGCGACTTCCGTGGTGTTTCCGGTCGTTCCTTCGACGGCCGCGGCAACTTCAACATGGGTGTGAAGGAGCAGATCATCTTCCCGGAAATCGACTTCGACGCCGTCGACGCGATCCGCGGTATGGATATCGCCATCACCACCACTGCGAAGACCGACGCGGAAGCGAAGGCGCTGCTGGCAGCGTTCAAGTTCCCGTTCCGTAACTGATCTGTCGAGGAAACCGAAATGGCAAAGACCTCCATGGTCAACCGCGACATCAAGCGGGAAAAGCTGGCAAAGAAGTACGCTGAAAAGCGTGCGGCTCTGAAGAAGATCGTGTCCTCCGTGGACGCGACCTACGAAGAGAAGATCGACGCCGCAACCAAGCTGGCCAAGCTGCCGCGCGATTCGTCGCCGAGCCGCCAGCGCAACCGTTGCGAGCTGTCGGGTCGTCCGCGTGGCGTCTACAGCAAGTTCGGCCTCGGCCGTAACAAGCTGCGTGAAGCCACCATGCGTGGCGACGTCCCGGGTCTGCGCAAGGCCAGCTGGTAATCCCAGCCGGCCCTGCGATCAGGAGCCCCTCCGGGGGTTCCTGAACCGGGCAGGGGAGGCATTCAGCTTTCCCGACGCAAAAAAACCGAAGAGCCCGGCGCAAGCCGGGCTCTTTTGGCGTATACTCCCGCGTCTTGCCCTGCGCAAACGGGGTCGTAGGAGTGGGCTTCCGGCCCGCTGCATCAAGGGACCTGGCCCGTTTCCAGGAGACAACAGATTTTCGCGAAAGCGGATATCGGTGCACTCAAAGGTACTCATATGAGCATGACTGATCCCATCGCCGACCTGCTGGTCCGCATCAAGAATGCGGCCGCGGTTGGCAAGCAGACGGTGAAAGCCCCGTCGTCCAAGATCAAGGTTGCGATCGCCCAGGTCCTGAAGGACGAGGGTTACATCACCGACCTGCGCGTGACCCAGCTGGAGAACAACAAGTCCGAGCTGGAAATCGTGCTGAAGTATTTCGAAGGCAAGCCGGTCATCGCGACCCTGAAGCGCTTCTCGCGTTCGGGCCTGCGCCAGTACCGCGGCAAGAGCGAGCTGCCGAAGGTCATGAACGGCCTGGGTATCTCCATCATTTCCACCTCCAAGGGCATCATGACTGATGCGCAGGCGCGCCAGCTGGGCGTCGGCGGCGAAGTCCTGTGCTTCGTGGCCTAAGGCGAAAGGAGTAGAACTATGTCCCGCGTAGCCAAGAAGCCGATCGACCTGGGTAAGGTTGAACTGAACGTCCAGTCGGACAGCGTCACCGCCAAGGGCCCGAAGGGCTCCCTGTCGCTGGCCAAGCCGGCCGGTATTGCCATCAACGTCGACAACGGCGTTGCCACCCTGAGCACCGAGAACGCCGAGCTGGTCGCACTGACCGGTACCGTGCGTGCGATCCTGGCCAACATGGTCAAGGGCGTGTCCGAAGGCTTCGAGCGCAAGCTGGAGCTGGTCGGCGTGGGTTACCGTGCTGCCATGCAGGGCAAGGACCTGAGCCTGTCGCTCGGTTTCTCGCACCCGGTCGTGTTCGTGGCGCCGGAAGGCATCACCATCACCACCCCGACCCAGACCGAGATCCTGGTCCAGGGCGCTGACAAGCAGGTCGTCGGTGAAGTTGCCGCCAAGATCCGTGCGTTCCGCAAGCCGGAGCCGTACAAGGGCAAGGGCGTGAAGTACTCCGACGAAGTCATCATCCGTAAGGAAGCCAAGAAGGCCTAATTAGGCACTTCCGCTTTCAAAGGAAAAACATCATGAACAAGAACATCGCCCGCCTGCGTCGCGCCAAGTCGACCCGCGCCCACATCCGTGAGCTCGGCGTCGCCCGCCTGTCGGTGCTGCGCACCGGCCAGCACCTGTACGCCCAGGTCTTCACCGCCGACGGTTCCAAGGTGCTGGCTGCCGCCAACACCACCCAGACCGACGTCATGGAAGGCCTGAAGAACGGCAAGAACGCCGACGCCGCCGCCAAGGTCGGCCGCATCGTTGCCGAGCGCGCCAAGGCCGCCGGCATCGAGAAGGTTGCCTTCGATCGTTCGGGCTACCGCTACCACGGCCGCATCAAGGCCCTGGCAGAAGCCGCCCGCGAAGCCGGCCTGCAGTTCTAAGGGATAAGGGCAGGGGACCTGTGGTCTCCTGCCCGCCTGCTCGCCCGCCTGAGTGAGGCGGGACGGCGCCACTCTTCTGCAGTGGTCCACCGGAACAACGCGACATTCCACAACCATAAGCGGCCTCGAGCCGTACATACCCAAACAACCAAGGAATCAACATGGCAGAAGAGCGTCAGCAGCGGGGTCGCGATCGCGACCGTAACCGCGAAGAGAAGATCGACGACGGCATGATCGAAAAGCTGGTCGCGGTCAACCGCGTCAGCAAGACCGTCAAGGGTGGCCGCCAGTTCACCTTCACCGCCCTGACCGTGGTCGGCGACGGTGAAGGCAAGGTCGGTTTCGGCTATGGCAAGGCCCGCGAAGTGCCGGTCGCCATCCAGAAGTCGATGGAGCAGGCCCGCAAGAACCTGGTCAGCGTTGACCTGAACAACGGCACCCTCTGGCACACCATCAAGGATGGTCACGGCGCAGCCCGCGTGTTCATGCAGCCGGCTTCGGAAGGTACCGGCGTCATCGCCGGCGGTGCCATGCGCGCCGTGCTGGAAGCCGTTGGCGTGAAGAACGTGCTGGCCAAGGCCACCGGTTCGCGCAACCCGATCAACCTGGTGCGTGCCACCGTGAAGGGCCTGTCTGCTGCGCAGTCGCCGGCCCGCATCGCGGCCAAGCGCGGCAAGAAGGTGGAGGAACTCAACCATGGCTAATGAGTCCAACAAGACTGTGAAGGTGCGCCTGGTGCGCGGCCTGCGTGGTACCCAGTCGCGTCACCGCCTGTCGGTGCGTGCTCTGGGTCTGAACAAGCTCAACGATGTGCGTGAACTGAAGGACAGCCCGCAGGTTCGCGGTCTGATCAACACCGTTCACTACCTCGTCAAGGTTGAGGAGTAATCGATCATGACTCTGCGTCTCAATGAACTGAGCCCGGCACCGGGCGCCCGCACCGAGCGCACCCGCGTCGGTCGCGGTATCGGCTCGGGCCTGGGCAAGACTGCCGGCCGCGGCCACAAGGGTTCGTTCGCCCGTAAGGGTGGCGGCAAGATCAAGGCTGGCTTCGAAGGCGGCCAGACCCCCATGCAGCGTCGTCTGCCGAAGATCGGCTTCCGTTCGCCGATCGCCAAGGACACCGCTGAAGTGCTGCTGTACGCGCTGGACAAGCTGCCGGCCGGTGAGATCGACTTCGCCGCCCTGCGTGCTGCCAAGCTGGTCCCGAGCACTGCGAAGAAGGCCAAGGTCGTCGTCAAGGGCGAAGTGACCAAGGCGTTCACCCTGAAGGGTATCGCTGCCACGGCGGGTGCCAAGGCCGCGATCGAAGCTGCCGGCGGCAGCGTAACGGAGTAAGAAAATCATGGCGCAAGCTGGCATCGGTAACCTCGCGGGCGGAATGGGCAAGTTCACTGAACTTCGCCAACGTTTGCTGTTCGTCGTCGGGGCTTTGATCGTCTATCGCATCGGCTGCTACGTGCCGGTGCCGGGCGTCAATCCCGATGCCATGCTTGCCATGATGCAACAGCAGGGCGGCGGCATCGTGGACATGTTCAACATGTTCTCGGGCGGCGCCCTGCACCGTTTCAGCATCTTCGCGCTGAACGTGATGCCGTACATCTCGGCATCGATCGTGATGCAGCTGGCCGTGCACATCTTCCCCGCCCTGAAGGCGATGCAGAAGGAAGGTGAGTCCGGCCGCCGCAAGATCACCCAGTATTCGCGCATCGGCGCCGTGCTGCTGGCAGTGGTGCAGGGCGGTTCGATCGCGCTGGCCCTGCAGGGCCAGGTCTCGCCGTCGGGCGCTCCGGTCGTGTACGCACCGGGCATGGGCTTCGTGCTCACCGCCGTGGTCGCGCTGACCGCCGGCACCATGTTCCTGATGTGGGTCGGTGAGCAGGTCACCGAGCGCGGCATCGGCAACGGTGTGTCGCTGATCATCTTCGCCGGTATCGTCGCTGGCCTGCCGGGTGCGATCATCCACACCTTCGATGCCTACCGCGACGGCAACATCCAGTTCATCCAGCTGCTGCTGATCGCCATCGTCGTGCTCGCCTTCACCTTCTTCGTGGTGTTCGTCGAGCGTGGCCAGCGCCGGATCACGGTCAACTACGCGCGCCGCCAGGGCGGTCGCAATGCGTACATGAACCAGACCTCGTTCCTGCCGCTGAAGCTCAACATGGCCGGCGTCATCCCGGCGATCTTCGCCTCGAGCCTGCTGGCCTTCCCGGCCACCCTGGCCATGTGGTCCGGCCAGGCCGCCAACCAGAGCAGCTTCGGCCAGGTCCTGCAGAAGGTCGCCAACGCGCTGGGCCCGGGCGAGCCGCTGCACATGATCGTCTTCGCTGCGCTGATCACCGGTTTCGCGTTCTTCTACACTGCGCTGGTGTTCAACTCGCAGGAAACCGCCGACAACCTGAAGAAGTCGGGCGCGCTGATTCCGGGCATCCGTCCGGGCAAGGCCACTGCCGACTACATCGACGGCGTGCTGACCCGCCTGACCGCGGCCGGCTCGGCCTACCTGGTGATCGTCTGCCTGCTGCCGGAACTGATGCGCACGCAGCTGAACGCCTCGTTCTACTTCGGCGGTACTTCGCTGCTGATCGTGGTGGTGGTGGTGATGGACTTCATCGCCCAGGTGCAGGCGCACCTGATGTCCCACCAGTACGAGAGCCTGCTGAAGAAGGCCAACCTGAAGGGCGGCAACCGCGGCGGTTTTGCCCGCGGCTGATTGGCCTGTTATACTTTCGTCTTCCTGACGTGATGGTCCCTCCGCTTCGCGGACTCCGGCCACACAAACGAAGGGCGGCCCCCGCAGCGGTTCCGGGTGGGGGTGTGATGAGGTGGTCCCGCGCTGGAGTAGCGCGGGCGGCTCCGGGGGAAACCCCAGGTCCAACCCCATCCGGCGCCGGAGCCTGGGCACACTCCCCAGGCCGGGTTCATGAAACCAATGGTTTCACGGGCTTCCATGTAAACCGGAACCTTGTTAGTATCGCTAGTTCACTTTTTTGATCCATCCTGCCGGATTGGCGTGCCCGAGGCGCGCTGTCGGCCATCACTCAGCTGGAGAACCGCGTCATGGCGCGTATTGCAGGCGTCAACCTGCCAGCCCAGAAGCACGTCTGGGTCGGGTTGCAAAGCATTTACGGCATCGGCCGTACCCGTTCGAAGAAGGTCTGCGAAGTCGCAGGCGTTGCTTCGACCACCAAGATCCGCGATCTGTCGGAGCCGGAAATCGAGCGCCTGCGCGCCGAAGTCGGCAAGTACATCGTGGAAGGCGATCTGCGCCGTGAGATCGGCATCGCGATCAAGCGCCTGATGGACCTGGGCTGCTACCGCGGCCTGCGTCACCGTCGTGGCCTCCCGCTGCGTGGCCAGCGCACCCGTACCAACGCCCGCACCCGCAAGGGTCCGCGCAAGGCGATCAAGAAGTAAGGGACTGAGAAATGGCTAAGCCCGCTGCTAAGACCAAGAAGAAGATCAAGCGCGTCGTCACCGACGGCGTTGCCCACGTCCACGCTTCGTTCAACAACACCATCGTCACCATCACCGACCGCCAGGGCAACGCTCTGTCGTGGGCGACCTCCGGTGGCGCTGGCTTCCGCGGTTCGCGCAAGTCGACCCCGTTCGCTGCCCAGGTGGCTGCTGAAAAGGCCGGTCGTGCTGCGCTGGACTACGGCGTGAAGTCGCTGGAAGTCCGCATCAAGGGCCCGGGTCCGGGCCGTGAGTCGGCCGTGCGTTCGTTGAACAACGTCGGCTACAAGATCACCAACATCATCGACGTGACGCCTATCCCGCACAACGGGTGCCGTCCGCCGAAGAAGCGTCGCGTCTAAAGGGAGCGATAAGAAATGGCTCGTTATATCGGTCCTACCTGTAAGCTCGCCCGTCGCGAAGGCGCCGACCTGTCCCTGAAGAGCCCGGCGCGTGCGCTGGACTCGAAGTGCAAGCTGGAGCAGAAGCCCGGCCAGCACGGCGCCACTGCCCGCAAGGGCAAGCTGTCCGACTACGCCACCCAGCTGCGTGAAAAGCAGAAGGTCAAGCGTATCTACGGCCTGCTGGAGCGTCAGTTCCGCAACTACTACAAGAAGGCCTCGACCAAGAAGGGCAACACCGGCGAGAACCTGCTGCAGCTGCTGGAAACCCGCCTGGACAACGTCGTCTACCGCATGGGCTTCGCCGTGACCCGTCCGGCTGCCCGTCAGCTGGTGTCGCACCGCGGCGTCACCGTGAATGGCAAGTCGGTCAACCTGGCTTCGTACCAGGTCAAGGCTGGCGACGCCATCGCCCTGTCTGAAAAGGCTGCCAAGCAGCTGCGCGTCCAGGAAGCCCTGACCGTCGCCGCCCAGCATGACCTGAGCCCGTCGTGGGTTGAAGTGGATTCCGGCAAGTTCACCGGCATCTTCAAGGCTGTTCCGGATCGTTCGGATCTGCCTGCGGACATCAACGAAGCGCTGATCGTCGAGCTGTATTCGAAGTAATTCACATTGGAGAGCCCCCGGCGACGGCCGGGGGTTCACTAGGAGAACCCGCAACATGACGGTTACCGCCAACCAGGTTCTGCGTCCTCGCGGTCCGCAGATCGAACGCCTTACCGACACCCGTGCAAAGGTCGTTATCGAACCTTTGGAGCGGGGTTACGGGCATACGCTGGGTAATGCCCTGCGTCGCGTGCTGCTGTCGTCCATCCCGGGCTTCGCCATCACGGAAGTCGAAATCGACGGCGTGTTGCATGAGTACACCACGGTCGAAGGTCTGCAGGAGGACGTGCTCGAAGTCCTGCTGAACCTGAAGGACGTGGCCATCCGTATGCACTCCGGCGACAGCGCCACCCTGTCCCTGTCCAAGCAGGGCCCGGGCGTTGTCACCGCTGCCGATATCAAGGTCGACCACAATGTGGAGATCCTGAACGGCGAACACGTGATCTGCCACCTGACCAAGGATACGGCGATCAACATGCGTCTGAAGATCGAACGTGGTTTCGGCTACCAGCCGGCTGCCGCGCGTCGTCGTCCGGACGAAGAAACCCGTGCCATCGGCCGCCTGGTCCTGGATGCCTCGTTCTCGCCGGTCCGCCGCGTCGCCTATGCCGTTGAAGCGGCCCGCGTCGAACAGCGTACCGACCTGGACAAGCTGGTCATCGATATCGAGACCAACGGCACCATCGACGCCGAGGAAGCCGTGCGCACCGCCGCCGACATCCTCAGCGACCAGCTGTCGGTGTTCGGTGACTTCACCCACCGCGACCGCGGTGCGGCGAAGCCGGCCAACAACGGCGTGGATCCGGTGCTGCTGCGCCCGATCGACGATCTGGAGCTGACCGTGCGTTCGGCCAACTGCCTGAAGGCTGAAAGCATCTACTACATCGGCGATCTGATCCAGAAGACCGAAGTGGAGCTGCTGAAGACCCCGAACCTGGGCAAGAAGTCGCTCACCGAGATCAAGGAAGTGCTGGCTCAGCGCGGCCTGTCGCTCGGCATGAAGCTGGAGAACTGGCCGCCGGCCGGTGTCGCCAGCCACGGCATGCTGGGCTGATATCGGTAATGCCTGAAGGCTCCACCGTTCGCGGTGGGGCCTTCAACGCAACACAACATGCCACGACGAACCGCAGGTTCGCGGGGCAGGTCGTCCAGGACGGGCGGCCAGGACCAACCGCAGTCCGCGCAGCAACGCCAGGAAGGCGACAACGATCCGCACAGCCTCATCATTAACCAAGGAATATCACCATGCGTCACCAGAAGTCTGGCCGTAAGTTCAGCCGCACCAGCGCCCACCGCGAAGCGATGTTCAAGAACATGGCTGCCTCGCTGTTCAAGCACGAGCTGATCAAGACCACCCTGCCGAAGGCCAAGGAACTGCGCCGCGTTGCCGAGCCGCTGATCACCCTGGCCAAGGTCGACTCCGTCGCCAACCGCCGTCTGGCCTTCGCCCGCCTGCGCGACAACGAAGCCGTGGGCAACCTGTTCACCATCCTGGGCCCGCGCTACGCGAACCGTCCGGGCGGCTACCTGCGTCTGCTGAAGTGCGGCTTCCGCGCCGGCGACAACGCGCCGATGGCCTACGTCGAGCTGGTCGACCGTCCGGTCGTGGCCGAGGAAGTGGCCGAGTAATCGGACTGCTCCAACGCGACACAGCGAAAGCCCGGCCTCTGCCGGGCTTTTGCGTTCTGGTAGCGCCGGGCCATGCCCGGCGTTTCCGTATCCGCTACGCTCGCCGGGCATGGCCCGGCGCTACCTGCGGCACAATGCGACCCACACCGTTCCGACAGGCGTCACCTGTGGTGGTTCAGACGGCGCGCACTCTCGGTTACGCTTGGCGCCTGATCCATTCGAGCGTTGACGATGAATCCACTGCGCTGGCCCTTCCGCGCCCAGTTCTTCCTGGGCTTCCTGATCTGCGCGGGCCTGCTCGGCTACGCGATCTTCCTGCAGCTGAAGATGGGCCTGGAGCCGTGTCCGCTGTGCATCTTCCAGCGCTTGGCCTTCGCCGCGCTGGGGCTGCTGTTCCTGATCGGTGCACTGCACGGGCCTTCCAACCGTCCCGGCCGCGCGACCTATGGCGTGCTGGCCTTCATTGCCGCCGCAGTGGGCGTCGGCATCGCCGCGCGCCACGTCTACGTGCAGATGCTGCCGCCGGAAATGGGTTCCACCTGTGGCCCGCCGCTGGCCTTCCTGAGCGAGACCATGGGCCCGCTGGAAGTGTTCCGCACCGTGCTGACCGGTACCGGCAACTGCGGCAACATCGACTGGACGTTCCTGGGCCTGACCATGCCGATGTGGTCGGGCGTGTGGTTCGTGCTGCTGGCGCTGTGGGCG